>JAIVGW010000052.1 GCA_020201415.1 Lentisphaerota bacterium | reverse complement strand
ATCCAGACAATATCGCAAGGTTTCTTCCTTATTTGAATCTTCCAGAAGAACTTTGCCGCCTCTTTCATCAATAAAAACTTTAGTATGCGTTTTATGACCGAAAGGAATATCAGGCAATTTGTAATAACTGGTCTTTTTTGTTGGCGTTACGATGCGTAATATTCTTTTTTCTCCTGAAGTACCGATTATCTTTGGTATCTTTACAATGATTACAGTCAGCATCCCTTTTTCTAGCGGAAGAAGAATGGTGTTTTCTCGCGGCGTCTGGAGTTGCAACTTATAATGCACAATTAGTGCTTCGAAGTATGTCCATGTAGTGAAGTAAAGATAAACACCCAGCAATATCCAAAACACAGACCACGCTATTTTGTTTGATTTCAATGACATCTATATTACACAAAGAACGATTGGGGCTAAAATATACCAACATTAAAAAGGCAAGTGAAAGAACCCTATTAATTTATGGATTACTTGCTTTGTCGAAATGTAGCATTTGATTCAGCATTTTTTAAAGTTTCGAAGAAGCGATTAGCTTTAACCTCCTTTTTTTTCAAAAAGTTACTAAACTCGCGATATTCATCAGATGGGTGTGGATATATTGGTGCCGCCTTTATAGTGAGAAGAATAAGCAGACCAGCAAACAAAAACATTATGTACCTTTGCAAAATAAAATTGCGCCGTTTATATCTAATCCATGCATCAATCCCAATAAATATGAGGTAAATGATTCCAACGATATTTATTATATGATTGAACATAACACCATCTCCTTTGTTTAATTATCACAGACAGCCGTGCTCTCTCATTTTAAGAAGTATGGGCTCCTCTATAAAATTTTGTATTCGCTCTCGTTCCCATTCTAAAGCAACTCTCTTTTGGCTATCTTCTGTCGTTAAACAAGAATTTTGAAATATCGGCCTCAATTCTCTTTGTATCTGTTTTAACCTGTTATTTAAAAATGCTAATTGGTCGCTGTAAGCAGCACATTCACCCCATGTACCTGAATATATTGGGAATTGAGACCTATGCCGTTTCTCGTGAATTCTTGCAGACTCTTGAATAATACTATGTTCACTTTGAAGACTGGGACCATAAAAGGAAATCGCAAACCAAGGGCCACCGATTGTAATTGCGCTCCCGCCCGGCGGATTAAAAGAGATATTGATGTCTCGAGGAATAAATGCCATCAGGACACTAGTCCATATAAAATCGCCGTGAACATCAACGTTAATCACAGGTGAATTATTACAAAACCCATATAGATTCATCCCACCCCACTCCCCAATCGGATCTCGATTGATCCACCGTCCCACTTCCGGACTGTAAAACCGATAGCCGTAGTAATACAAACCGGTTTCAGAATCCATATACTTGGTGCTGAACCAGTGGGCGAAGTCAGCGACCTTGTCGCCGGTCGCAACAACCGTTTCGCCAAACGGTGAGTATTCGCGGTGCGCGACGATAACCCCGGCGGTGTCCAGATATTCGGAAATGTTGCCGTTGGCATCGTATGTCGCGGTGTAGGCGTTTGTGTCGTGGATGGTGGCGAGTAGGCCGCCAACGCCGCCCGCCCCTTGTAGACTGCCGCTTAAATCCAAGCCGAAGGTGAAGAAGTTCGTTTGTGCGTTGGTTTGTTCGTGTGTTTGTTCGCGGATAAGGTTCCAACCATCGTACAGGAAGGCGGAGGCGGAAACTTCCTGCTTTCCGCGTCCCAGGAATAAGCCCAGCGGCCATCACCTAGGAGATTGCCATCGGCGTCATAAGAAAACGCCTCCGGCGATTCCGCGACAAACATGTGGCCGGTGACGGAGGTCACAATATCGTCATTGGTGCCGCCGGGGCTGTACACGCCGGTGGTGACGATCTGCTCGTAGGCGGAGGTGATAATAAATTCACTTAAAGGCTTCATTTTGTGCTAAAATTCTTACTTCTGAGTATTACTCCCTTATTTGATTGATTCGAGGAAGAGCTGGGCGGCGGCAAGTGGTTCAGAGTCCGGCTGGAAGCGGCCAATATGCCGGTCGGAATGCAATTGCACGATGCGGACGATCCAGTCGGCTCGGAATTCATCCAGAACGCGTAATTGCTTGTAGGCCTTCAGGGCTTCATCGGTCTGTGACCGGCATATTGCCGGGATGATCAGCGCCACCAGCATATCGGCTTGTTCGGGCATGGCTTCCACCTGATGTTGCAGCGAGGAATGGATGCCGTAGATATAGGCAAATCGCGTTGGCCAGCCTCCATGATCTTGGGGATCTATGGCTGCCATGCGCAGGGCGTTCACGTAGTATCCCATGCAGTCCAGAGTTTCGATCAGCTTCAATTCTTCCTGCTTTAAATCAAGGCGTAAGCGATCATTGTACGTCTTCCAGATTTTGCGGGCCTGTTCGACATCCTCCTCCCCAAGAACTTCGCCTTGCGCCAGGCGCTCAATGAATTTTTCGAGATCGGCGCTCGCCCTGATATGCGTGCGGCGCAGTTTCAGCGGCTCCAGGGGTAACAGGGCCGGTTGGCCAGTCATGAAGTAAACGGGGCCAGCCAGGCGCGTGGCGTGCAACTTCTGTTCGGCAATCTGCCATGCGAGCACCAACTGCCGGCGATAGTCATCATGGATCATGGCAGGCATACCGCTTATAGCTATGGGCGGAATGGCGACATCGCGCCAGCGCCACCCCTCGTCCTCCAGCAGCGGCAAGGCGACCATGCCGAACATCTCGGTGCCGGAATAGGAGCCATCGGAGGATATCATGGCTACCATCAGTTTTTCATCCGTAGCGGCTACGGCAATATTAAATGGGTTCCAGGTAGTGTTGCATTTTACAGAGGACACTGAAGACCACGTCTGCAGGTCACGCGACCAGGCACGGCTGATGGTCTTGCTGTTTTTCCTTAACCAGATCAGATGGTAAACGCCGTGACGGTCTTGCACAATCCTTGCCTTGAGCGGGCGCAATGTATCCGGCACGGGCTCGCCATTCACGATAGTGGTCAAGGCAAAAATATTGCGCCAGACTTCTTGCGGCACGGGCTCGTGCCATTCCGCCATGTCTTTACTGGCTTGCAGGGAAATGACGGAGTCCTGCGGATTAGCGTCATCGGGAGGGGTATCCGACGGCGTCAATAGCAGCAGGTAACGCCCCTGATTATCCTGGATGAGATCAATATCCGAGTGGTGCTGGTCATGCAGCATGACGGGACGTGACCAGTGCACCAGATTGCGCGACCAGGACACATAAGCGGCCAGGTTGCGCGAGATACCGCGGTTGGAAAGAAACAGCAGCCAGTAGCGGCCCTGCTGGTCAAGTAAAACGCGCGGATTGATTTCCGCATCGGCGGAATTAACCGGCGGCGGCAGAGTGTCAGGATCGCTCCAGATCAGGCCGTCGGCGCTGATGGAAAACCATAAATCGTCCAGATGCGCCCAGACGGCCAGATATTGTCCGGTGCGCTGATCCACACACACGGCGGGCGGCCCGTCCAGCCAGTTGCTGTCGGGACGCGGTCGGTGTTTGTAGGTCGGGTAATTACGGGCAATGCCCACCGGGTCATGCCAGCCCATATCGCGTACCGTATCCTTGAGGGCAAGTTGCAGCGGCAGGCGCACCACCTGTTGCGGCCCGACTTCGACCTCGCGGCACAACGGCTCGAAGGCCCATTGTTCGGCCCGGCGCGGCCACATGCAGTTGATTTCCACTTGATATTTGCCGGGGGCGAGGTTGCCGACAACTCCATTGAAGCAGCGGGTGTATACACCGTTGATATAGGTATTGTGTTCATGCGTGTTTTCCACATCAATGATGATGGCGCCGGCATTTTCAGGGATTGGCTCCAGTTCGGCGACCAAGCTCCACTCGTCAAACCCGGACTGGCTTGTGGTGCGGTTATGGTGTTCCGGACGCAGAAAGAACCAGGTTGACCCGGGAGGCATTTGCACCGTCTTCTTGTGGATTGTGGGGGAGTTGGTCCCGCGCCCGCCGACGGAGCAACCGTCAATATCCACATAGCGGTAGCGGCGCAGCTGCAAGCGGCAGGTGGAGCCCAGTTCGGGATCGTTGGTGCGCATGATGGTGGTATGGACCTTGTTGAAAGAATATCCCGTCGGAGCCAAAATCCGCCAATTGGTTCCCCAGCGGTTGCCGGCTTGACCGCGCATACTCGGACGGTCACGCAAATCCTCCCCGGCAACAGGGTCCTCGACCGTCAACTGATAATCCCGCGCTTCCAGAAATTCGCTGGACAACCGCTCCCCGAGCAGGTCCTCGCTTTCCATGGCGATAATCGACATCAACCGGCTTGACTCACCGCGCCAGCTCTGAGCCATAGCGTCATTGGAATCTTCCGGCATGGTCAGCAGTCCTTCCTCCAGCAGGGCAAAGGCCTCGGGCAGATAACCCAGATAGGCCAGGGCCTGTTGTTCGCGCTTGATCAACCAGTCGGCCAGGGGCGAGCGGGAGGCATAATCCACCTTGTTACGCACGTAAACGCCGCTCCAGTCATGCGCTCGCAAATCACGGTAAATTTCCAACAGAGCGTCCGGGGATGGTGGGACGCCGGCCGGCCGGCCACCGGACGCAAGCACCTGACCTTCACCGATAAATGACTGCCAGGACTGCAACACACCGCCCTCCTGGCTGTGAACATATTCGGTTATGGCATCACCAACGCGGTTATGCCGCGGAAAACGTTCGACAAAATTGCGATAGGCGGTATGCGCATGCTGGTAATCCTGCCGGTAATAATGCATACGCCCGATCCAGTAGAGGGCATCGGCATAATCGGGATCAACCCGCGCGGCGCGGCGGAAGCAGAACCAGGCCTGATTATACTGGCCGGCATCAAAGGCATCCACTCCATTGTACAGCAACTCCGAGGCCGCCATGGAATCGGTCCAGCTGGGCAGTTCCCATGCTTCCGGCGAAATCTCACCGCCACTGAAATAATGCAGCATATCACGCGCCAGAGTCTTTTCCAGTTCAAGAGCCTGGTTTAGATCGCCGGTCTGTGAAAACCTTGCCAAAACCGCGCCATGGGCGTGGTCGATTATCCGGGCCTGGATGTTGATCCGGCCCTGGTTAATGGAAAACGTACCCAACACCATTTGATCAATTTTAACATACTGCTGCAGTTTACGGTATTCATCGGGATCTATCAGGTCCTCGGTGAGCCCGGACGCCATGCGCAAGTCGGCCTCCTGCATCAGCAAGCGCATATTCTCGCGATTAACCAGGCGCAGGCCGCGATGGGCCACCAGGTCGCCGATCAGCAGGTCGCTGAAGGCTTTTGAGAGCCAGCGGTGGGACTGATTTTCCCGCGCCAGGTCAGTCTGGGCAAAGTCCAGCACCGCTACGGTGACCTGGTTGGTGACGGTCGCCTGCGCGGAAAGGCTACAGACCAGCAACCAGCAAAGAACCGTCGCCACACCAAGCCGATGGCCGGCCTGTAACAGCATCACCGGCATCCGTGGTGACCGCAACACAGTTATATAAAAACCAGACGGCGGCATCATTCCTCCGATTTACCTGCCGCGGCGTCAAGTTTATTGCGGCAGAAGGCGCTCAACGCCGACGCATCGCGATTGGACAGGCCGGGCGGCAAAGCGTTAGTGAACCGCCACAGTTCAATCAAGGCATGTTCGTATTCCTCCAAGGCCATATAAGCCTTGGCCATCCAGAAATGGCGCTCGTAATTATCGGGATCCAGATCACCGCTGATCATGAAATCCATGAGCGCCCGATCGTATTCGCCCACATGGAAGAACCCGAGGCCGCGCAAATAGTTGAGCGAGCAGACCGGGCGCAAGTCGATTTGATCGATCACGCCGGGATCGAAAGGGATGTCCAGCGCCCGGGAAATTTCACCGGCGAGCATGACAACCACCTCCAGCAAGTCGGCCATGCGGCCACTGGCCCGGCAACTGGCCTGAATCACGGCCGTGGCAACATCGGTGACCTGCGCCAACAGAGTCAGTTCTTCCCCCTGCATCAGCAGACGGCCGGTAATGATACGATCGGCTCCCAGCAGGACGCCCAGTCGCGCGCAATTGGCGGGATCGGCCAGGCCTTGCAGAGTCAACTGCTGTTCGCGCAGCAGCATTTCCAGCCGTTCGCGTTCGACCAGGCGCACACCGGGCGACTCGGTCAACGCGCCCACCAACAGGTCGCGCACGGCTATTTCATAGTGTTCCGAAGCCAGCGAGTCGCCGGCATCCGTGAATCCCGCGATGTAAACCACCGGCGCATGGGCGGAGGCCAGGCTGGCAACGAACAAGCCCAGCATCCCCAGCAAGGTTAATGCTTGGCAAATGCGCTTCATCTATTATAC
>JAIVGW010000051.1:7062-8302 GCA_020201415.1 Lentisphaerota bacterium | reverse complement strand
AGATGACACTGTCATTATATCCGAACCCGGTCACCATGCCCAGCGGATCGTACTGATACACCTTATCGTAATTGGATGTCGCTTCCGCGTTCATGAATGCGGCATTTTCGGACCCGAATTTGGTGTCATGATACGAAGCATAAAAATACCCGCTGGCGCCCCAGCCGGTGCCCCAACTGTTTTTGACAATGAACGCGCCATTGCCCGGCGGTGTAGTCTTAAAATTGTTTTTACTGTAATTGTCATCCCAGCCCACGATCGTCACCGCATGGTTGGGGCTTTTGGTGCCGTTGTAGTAATAACCGGCTGTGGCTTCATTAAGATAATTGCCGGCATACATGGAAGTGTAGAGCGCACCGTAATCCATGAGCGCCTGCTTGATGGCGTTATTGTCGCCGGCGCTTCTCCGCGCCGGCAGGTAGATCACCTGCTGGATATGCTTGCGGGGCCGCAGCCCGGCCGGACTGGTCGTCGACGGATAGGGATCTTCCGTTTCCAGCACCGGCCCGGTCCAACGCGCGAGGTAGGCCGTAGCCAGAAACTCGTTGCCACCGTCATTACGCCCCCAGTCGCCGCCATGCAGATTGACCATGTGGTTTTCTGAAAAATCCCAGGTGCCGGCATTCTTCACCAGCAGGCAGGACTCCATAGAGCCATAAGCGGCAAACGACCAGCAGGCGCCTTCCTGGCCCTGATCGCGTATGGCGGTCACTTTACCCGCAGTCCGCAAATCAAAGCTCGTCGGCAGGGCGCGGGCGAGCAATTGACGGTCTTGCTCCTCGGTGAACGGCGGCAACCTATAGGGCGGCGGCACATGCCCCAGCCCTCGCGCCACATCAACCGCCGTCTCGCCCAGGGCGCGGGCTTCCATGTAATTGACAAAATCCGGGTTCAGCGGAGCGGTGCCCACCGGCCCGACCGCCCAGACCGTCACGGAAATCAAAGACAAAAACAACGCAAACAAGCCGGATTTTTTATACATGATAGGCCCCTTCAACCAAAATTGAACAACCGCCATCACAAATATTTCTGAAGATAATTTTGCCTTAAACATCGACATTGTCAATCGTTTTCTTGCCTGATGCGGCGGCTCGACAGGGCTGCGTCATTCTCGGGCAAGACGGCTCGGTCGGAGACCTCGCCCTACCATTTCATAAGCATTTGCCGTGGGTAGAAGGGCGAGCCCACGCTAGGAGCGGGGTAAACCTCCGGCTTGCCGCGCCAAAGGCGGGGGCGAGCC
>JAIVGW010000051.1:0-6970 GCA_020201415.1 Lentisphaerota bacterium | reverse complement strand
GCCGCCGAGAATGACGCAGCCGTGGGCGGCTCCGACGACGCTTTCCTCATGCGGCGTTTAACAGATCATGAATTGATCTTACACCCTGACGTCAGAAGCACCGCGCCTATAACCCAACGGCAGCTGCAAGATGCCGCAGATCAACATATAGGCCGCAAACGCCAGATAGCTGGCGGAAATGGAAACTCCCGCATCATAGAGATATCCCACCAGCGTGGGCATCACGGCCGTACCCATTACCATCGTGGCATTCACCAGCGCACGAATCCGGCCCAGGGCTTCGGTGCCGTAGAGTTCCGGCCAGAGCGTGCCGCCGACCACCGCCACCAGGCCATGGCTGACACCGATCAGCAGCAGCATCAACGGCAGCCAGCCCGGCGCTTCGGCACAGCTCAGCACCAGCAGGGCCACGATGAAAGGCACATAGACAAACGGCAGCAGTTTCAAGCTGTTGCCCAGACGATCCACCAACCAGCCGCAGCCCAGCACCGCCGCCAGCATACCGACGGAATAGAAGGGAAACGACCAGGCAAACCACGCCGCGCCCCAACCGCGGGCGGCCAACAGCTCGTCCTGGAAAAACAGCAGCGACGTCCCGAACAGCGATATGCTCAGAATACCCGGCAGAATCGTGACGAAGCGCCGGTCCCCCAGCAGCAGTTTTTTCAACGACAAGGATCGATCGCGGGGGTCCCTGGCCCTTGCGGTCCGCAATTCCAACTCGACCCATTTGGCATGGCGCCGGGGATGGTCCCGCAGCAGCCAAACAACCAACGGCATCACCAGCAGCGCCAGGGTCAGGGCGTAAACCAGCCAACTGGCGCGCCAGCCCGACCGGCCGATCAGCCAGGCCGCCAGCAGCGGCAGCGCGACCTGACCGGCATTGAGCCCCAGATGCGCGATACTGACCGCCCGCCCGCGGGTTTCATCAAAATAGCGCCCCATACTGGTATTGGAAATGTGCGGCAGCAACCCCTGGCCTGACAGTCGCAACAGGGCCAATGCCGGCGCCAGCATCCAAATCGTGCTTCCGGCCGCCATCAACAGGCAGCCCAGCAACATCAAGGCCAGCACGCTCAAGGTATAAACCCTCAAATCCATGCGATCAATCAGGCGGCCGGCGCTGATCAAAGTCATGGCGCTGGCCAGTGTCGCCAGGCCGTACAGGGCACCGAACCCGCTATTGGAAAGGCTGAAGGCCTCGCGGATATGGCCGTTGTAGAAACCGATGAAGAAAGTCTGCCCCAGACTGCAGATAAAGGTAAGCAGAAACCCGAATCCGAGAAAATCCCTGTTTTTGAGAATAAAATTGAAATATCCGGCACGGCGCATGATGATTATGGAAAATCCCTTTCAAAAAACCTGAAAAACCCGACGCCGGGCTGCATGCGGAGCTCAGCCTTACGAGCGCCTGCTCTATGCAGGCTGGAGGGACTGTACATATTCCCGGACCGCCTCTTCCAGGTCCGTGAACGGCCGGTTGTAGCCGGCCTGTTGCAGCCGCGCGGTGGCGGCTTGCGTGTGATACTGGTATTTGCCGCGCAGGGCCGCCGGCATATCGACATATTCAATGCAGGGCGGCCGATCCAGCGCGGCAAAAACCGCCCGCGCCAGGTCATTCCAGGTGCGCGCCCGGCCGGCGCCGCAATTGAACAGACCGCCCACATCCTGATGTTCATGCATAAACAAAGTCACCCTGACGGAATCCTTGACGTAAACAAAGTCCCGCCGCTGCTCGCCGTCGGCGAATTCGGGCCGATGCGACCGGAACAGGCTGACCCGGCCTTCGGCCTTGATCTGCTCCACCGCCTTATGCACCATGGAACGCATCTCGCCCTTGTGCGCTTCGCCCGGCCCGAAGACATTGAAATATTTCAACCCGGCGATCCGCGAGAACAAATCATTACGCCAGGCCCACAAATCAAACATATGCTTGGAATAACCGTACATATTCAGGGGACGCAGGCGCGGCAGCAGCGCGGGAGTGTCGTCATACCCCAACTGGCCGTCGCCGTAGGTGGCGGCGCTGGAGGCATAGATGAAACGCTTCCCGCTTTTCAGACACCACTCGCACAACTCGCGGGTATAACGGTAATTGTTATCGGCCAGGTAGTCGGCATCGGTTTCGGTGGTGGAACTACAGGCGCCCAGATGAAAAACCGTCGCCACCCCGCGCCAGCGCTCATCGTCCAAGTTCCGGCGGAAATCGGCTTTATCCATGTAATCCTCAAACTGCAATCCGACCAGGTTGCGCCACTTCTCGGAATGGCCCAGGCGATCAACGATCAGGATGTCCGGCTCACCGGCGGCATTCAAAGCGGCCACCAGGTTGCTGCCGATGAAGCCGGCGCCGCCGGTAACGATAAATTTTAGAGCCATGATTATGCATCTCCGTAATTTTGACGAATTCGTTCGATCATGGCGCTGGTGGAAAACCCCTGCAGCAAAGGCGCCAGCACCACCCGCCCGCCATGCCCTTCCACCCATGCGGGCCCGCTGACATAATGCGCCCAATCCTCGCCCTTGACCAGCACGTCCGGGGTGATCGCCATAATCAGTTGCTCCGGCTCGTCCTCATCAAAGAGCACGACATAATCGACGCATTCCAGCGCCGCCAACACCTGCGCGCGCTGGCGCTCGGGATTGATCGGACGTGTGGGGCCCTTGTTGCGGCGCACCGAGGCATCCGAATTCAGACCGAGCAGCAGGGCGTCGCCCTGCCGCCGGGCAAATTCCAGGTAGGAAACGTGGCCGGCATGCAGAATATCGAAGCAGCCGTTGGTAAATACCAGCTTCTTACCGGAGCGCGTCAGCTGTTCCCGCGCTGCCTGCATGGCCGCCGCATCCAGGATTTTTGTTTCACAATCACGCATGACCGCTTCCTTATTCGTTCGGGATGGTGTTCGAAACAACGTAATTAATCGCTTAGAAGTAACAAAACATCAATATATGGCATCCGGCCGGCCCGGGCAAGCGTGAATCATTGGCCGGTCTGCTGCGCATGCAGGCGGGCATAATAGCCGCCATGCGCCAGCAACTCGGCGGGGCTGCCGCATTCGGATATCACGCCGTCATGCAAAACACAGATCTGCTGGCAGCGCTGGGCCATGGAAATACGCTGCGACACCATGACGGCGGTCTTGCCGTGCAGCACACGGGCGAGCGTCTCCTGAATGCGAAACTCGGTCTCGGCGTCCAGCGCGGAGGTGCAATCATCCAGCAGCAGGATTTCCGGCCGCGTCAGCAGGGTGCGCGCCAGCGAAAGACGCTGGCGTTGGCCGCCGGAAAGGCTGGTGCCCTTCTCACCCAGCAGGGTCTCGTATTTCACCGGCATGGTCATGACAAAATCATGGAATTCAGCGGCACGGGCGGCTGCCATGATGTCGTCCGGCTCAGCCAGCGGCCGGCCGTAACAGACGTTGTCGCGCACCGTGCCGCTCAGAATCTGCGGCTCCTGCGGCACCAGCGCCACATGCCGGCGCAAGGCCGCCAGCTTGACTTTTTTCAGGGATATGCCGTCCAGCAGAATTTCACCGGTCTGGGGATCCTGCAACCGCCCCAGCAGAAACAGCAGGGTGCTCTTGCCGCTGCCGCTGGAGCCCATAATGCAGGTCCAGGTGCCGGCGGGAACCTCCAGGCTGACATCGCGCAATACCGGAGGCATATCAGGCGCATAACTGAAGCCCAAGTTGCGCACACTGATGGACTGGCGCAGCGGCCAGTTGATATCCCGGGCATCCGGCGCTTCTTCAATCAGGTTGGGCTCATCCATTATTTCCACCAGCCGCTGCAGGGAAACCATCAGGTGGGCAAAGATCATGTTCATACGGCTGAGGGCCAGCACCGGAGAGAAGAGCGAGGCCGCCGTGCCGTAGGCATACAGCATTTGGCCCAGTGTAATGTCGCCGGCCAGCACGCGATGCACACCGAACAGAAATATCGCGCCATTGGTGCCCAGGGCGCTGATGGTCTGCCCCAGCATACTGGTGATGGCGCCGGCGCGCGAACTGTACATCCCATCCCGGAAATAGCAGGCAATCAGGCGGTGAAACACCAGGCTCTCGTGTTTCTCGCGCCCGGAGGATTGAATCAGGCGCACGGCGTCAAATTTCTGAGAACTCAGGCCATACAGACAGGCATTGGTATGCCGCTGCTCGCGATTGGCCTGCTCCAAATAAGGCCGGGCGGTGCGGTAGATGATCACATAAACCGGCATGATGCATACCGCCATCAATGCCATGTGCCAATCGACCCACCAGAGCAGGCCCAGACCCGCCAGCACCATCAACAGGTTGCTGGAGGCGTTGATGACCAGCGTCAGCATGTGTTCCTGCACGGTGTTGACATCCGAAAGAATGCGCGCCATCAACCGGCCCGGCGTATGCACCGACTGCGCGGCCAGCGAGAGGCGAATGACATGCGCGTGCATGTCGTCCCGCAACCGCTTGGTCACGCCGCGCCCCAGCATGATGCGGCGCCGGGCGCGGATCGAGCCGCGTCCGGGCGCCGACGCTTGGCGGCTGGTCACGGTAGTCCATCTGTTTCACGGCCACGGTTTCCATGGGCTGCACGACCAGAATCGAATCCACCACCACGCGGCTGTAATAGGCGATCAGGTAAAACGAACCGCAGGAATCCAGGGCCGTCAGCAGAGTGCAGAGCATAATCAAGCGGCGGTGCGGCGCCAGATATTCCCGGGCAAAGCGCAGACACAGGGCCCAGTTGCCGCTCCGGCGCGACTTGCGCTGGTAAGGCGGCCTGAACTCTATGTAGCGCCGGCGATGGCTGGTTTTAATCATCGATCACACCGGTATCCAGATGTCTGTTGTAAAGCGCGCGGTAGCGTCCGTTTTCCAAGGCCATCAACTGCGCGTGATTTCCGCTTTCGATAATGCGGCCGGCATCGATCAGCAGGATGCGGTGCGCCTCGCGGATCGTGCTCAAACGATGCGCCACGATGAAGGCCGTACGCTTGGTCAAAACCCTTTTCATGGCCAGCTGGATGGCGCGCTCGGATTCACTGTCCAGGGCGCTGGTGGCCTCATCCATGATCATGATCGCCGGATCGGTCAGTACCGCGCGGGCGATCGTCAGCCGCTGCTTCTGGCCCATGGACAATTGCAGACCTTCGCTGCCAAGCATCGTCGCGTAGCCTTCCGGCAGGGAACTGATGAACTCATGAATTTCCGCCACCCGGGCCGCCGCTTCGATCTGATCCTGGCTGGCGCGCGGCCGGGCGTAGCGGATATTGTCGGCAATGCTGACGCTGAACAGCATCGGCTCCTGCAACACCACGCCGAACTGCGCGCGCAGGTCATGCAGCCGGATATCCCGCACATCGCGGTCGTCCAGACAGACCCGTCCGCCGCGGACATCGAAAAACCGCATCAGCAAAAGCAGCAGGGTGCTCTTGCCGCAACCGGTCGGCCCCACCAGGGCAATGGTCTCGCCCGGCTCAACCCGCAGGTTGAAACCGGTAATTATCGGCTGGCCCTTGTTGTAATGGAAATCCACGTCATGGAACTCCACCAGACCTGAAACACGCCGCAGCGGCCGGGCGCCCGGACGGTCGCTGACTTCCACCGGCTGCTGATACAGTTCCATCACACGCTCAATGGATATGCGCACGTCCTGCAAACGGCTCGCCAGCTCGGAAAACCGCACGGCCGGCCCCAGCAACTGCATGGCGTAGGTGGTGAAGGCCAGCACATCGCCGTAACTCATCTCGCCGCGCAGCACCATCGCGCAACCCATGAAATACAGGATGGCGCGACCGAGATTCTGAATCAGCGCGGTGTTCTGATGAAACATGTTGCCGGCCAGGCCGGAGGCCTGGTGCAGCAAGGCGCTTTCGCTCGAGTCCTCTTCGAAGGAGTCCTGTTCCCGGTTTTCCGTACCGAAGGTTTTTACCGTCAGCCCGGCCACCAGACGGTTCTGCACGCCGCCCGACATGCGGTCGAAGGACTGCTTGTAGCGTCGCGAGGTGCGCCGGATGCGCATGATATTGTAGTGGTAGTTGGCCACAAAGACAAAGATGATCAACGCGACCACCATGGCCAGGCGCCAGTTGATGGTGAAGGTCACCGCCACGGCAAAGGACGAGCAGACCAGGTCGGAAACGATACCGATAGTCTGGGCGGACAACATATTGGCCACCGAGCCGGTATCGCCCATCAAGCGGTTCACCAGCATGCCGGTGCTGTAGCGGCCGAAGAAGCGCATCGACATGCGCAGCAGATGCTGATACAGGGCGTAACGGATGTCGAAGACAAAACGCTGTCCGACATAGGCCACACCCTGCGTCTGCAGAAACCCGGCAAAAGCCGCCAGCACCGGGGTAAGCAGCAACGCCACGCTCAGCGGCAGCATCAGTTCATGCCGGCCGCCGCTGATCACCTGGTCGATGAAAGCCCGCACCAGCAGCGGCGGCAGCATCGCCAGCAGCGACATGCCCACGGTCAGCGCCAACATTTGCATGAGCCGCGTGCGGCAGGGTCGCAGAAAGCGCCAGACCTGTAGAATATAATCTGAAGATTGCATGGAAATACCGCGCCAGGCGGCCGGACACGGCCATCAATCCAGACCCAGCAGGAAGAACCAAAGGCGTATACGACCGCAATAAATTTTGGCTTCCGCCGTTGCACCGGGCGGAACCATACGCCCGCCGGCATCAAAATCGCAATAGGCCACGCGATAGCCCTGGGCGCCTTCATACTGGATTACGTGACGCAGCGTCTTTAATTCGCCCGTGAACCATTCGTCGCGCAAACCGCGGAACGAGACAAGTCGCGCCCGATAGCGGTCACCGACGGACACGCGCGTGGCATGCCGCTCGGGAATGCGCAACTTAAGCATCTGGCGCTCGCCGCCGAAAATTTCCAGCAGCACCATGTCCGGACGCACCAGTTCGCCTTCAACGAAATCATAACGCAGCACCAACCCGTCGATCGGCGCGCGCACTTCGCGTGCC
>JAIVGW010000291.1 GCA_020201415.1 Lentisphaerota bacterium | reverse complement strand
CATGAAAACATTAGGAAATAACCCTAATAAAGCAGACTGTAAATCTGTTGGCGATGCCTTCGGACGTTCGAATCGTCCCCCCACCACCATTTATGGGATGGCTGCCCATGTCGGTGATTTGGCGGCAACCAGCCGCCGTTCATTGCATTTCCGCGCGAAAGGGATGTACCATGGCCGCAAAACACGGATTAGGACGTGGACTGGGCGCCTTGATTCAGGACGGAACCCCGCCCGTTGATAAAGCTGCTCCCGATGCGCTTTTGACTGAATTGCCCGCAAGTCAGATTGAAGTCAATCCCCGCCAGCCGCGCGATCGTTTCGTTCCGGAGGATCTGGCAGAACTGACTGCTTCCATTAAAACTCACGGCATTTTACAGCCTTTGCTGGTCAGACGCCAGGGCAATGCTTTTGAACTGGTGGCCGGGGAGCGCCGCTTGCGCGCGGCGCGTCAGGCTGGATTGGAACGCGTTCCGGTGCGTCTGGTGGAAGCCGCCGATCGCGAGTCTCTGGAACTGGCGATGGTTGAGAACCTGCAACGCGCCGATCTGAATCCCATGGAAGAAGCACGCGGCTACCAACGTATGGCGGATGATTTCAACCTGTCCCAGGATGAAATTGCCGCGCGCGTGGGCAAGGCCCGGGCCACGGTGGCCAATGCCCAGCGCCTGCTGGATCTGCCTGAGGAAGTTCAGGGCATGGTGCGGGAAGGACGTCTTTCAGTTGGTCATGCCAAAGTGCTGCTGGGGGTGGCTGCTCCGCCGGAATTGAGCCTCTTGGCGCGGCGGACAATGGCCGAGGGCTTGTCGGTGCGCGCACTGGAAAAGCTGGTGGCGCGTCTGAAGCGCGGCTTGCGACGACCACGCCGGGCCTCGGAGCAGGATATGCCGCCGGATCACCTGCGCCACCTGACGGAAGTGCTGCACCAGCATTTTGGCACAGCGGTGCGGATCACTCCTTCCCGGACCTTGGCCGGTGGTCGCAAGGTCAAGGGCATGCTGGAAATTGATTTTTATTCGAACGACGATCTGCACCGTCTGCTGGAAATTGTTGGCGCGCCGGTTTGACTGTTGGCGCCGCGAATTTTTTGTGACGGCCGGCATCTTTGATATTGAACAATTTCCGGCGCTGTGTCACACTATCCGTTCAATTGGTGGGTATAGCTCAGTTGGTTAGAGCGTCAGATTGTGGTTCTGAATGTCGCGGGTTCGAATCCCGTTACCCACCCTCTTTTATTACGGCATACTGTCTTGGGAGGACGCATGATTAACGAAGCACGCCTGCGTCAGGAACTGGCGCAAACCATGGACACCACCGATTTTCCCGGGTTGGGGGACAAGACCACCGGCAAGGTGCGCGACAGTTATCGCGCCGATGGACGCCTGATCCTTATTACCACGGATCGCATTTCCGCTTTTGACCGTGTGCTGGGCACAATTCCCTTCAAGGGGCAGGTGCTCAATCAGATGGCTGATTTCTGGTTCAATGCCACCCGCGACCTGGTCCCTAATCATGTGCTGACGGTGCCCGATCCGAATGTGATGGTTGTGCGTGAATGCCGGCAGTTGGCCTTGGAATTTGTAGTGCGAAATTATCTGACAGGTGTGACCAAGACTTCGCTATGGTACAATTACGAGCGGGGAGTGCGCGAGTATTGCGGACACAAACTGCCCGAGCGCCTGCGCAAGG
Source organism: Lentisphaerota bacterium (assembly GCA_020201415.1). Taxonomy (GTDB): domain Bacteria; phylum Verrucomicrobiota; class Kiritimatiellia; order JAAZAB01; family JAAZAB01; genus JAIVGW01. The sequence goes on along the minus strand of JAIVGW010000291.1, from coordinate 7,099 downwards.
ATCAGCGCCTGGAACGACCAATTCTGACGCCTACCACCAAGTTTGAAAAGCATGATCGCCCGGTGTCGCGTGAACAGGCCATAGCCGAAAAACTGATTGAACCGGAACTGTTTGACGCTGCCGCGGAAATCTGCATGCGTCTTTTCGATTTCGGTGTGCGCCATGCCCTTCAGCGTGGTTTAATCCTGGTGGATACGAAGTATGAACTTGGCCTGTGTGACGGCCAACTGCTTATTTCGGATGAAATCCATACGCCGGATTCATCCCGCTACTGGTTTGCCGATTCATACGATGAACTCTTTTCCGCCGGCGCTGATCAGCGTAAGATTGACAAGGAATATGTGCGTGAATGGTTTGTGCAGCAGGGCTTTCGCGGCGACGGCGTGCCGCCGGCCATGCCGGATGATGTGCGCCTGGAAGCGGCGCGCCGATACATCAATGCCTATGAACTGATTAGCGGCCGCGAGTTTTCCGCCACGGACCAGGCGCCGCAACAACGCATTGAAAACAACCTGCGCCAGGCCGGCTTGCTTTCCTGACCTATGATGAGCTGGCAATTTCTTGCCGGTGACTGCATTTTATTTTTTGCAGGCGCGCATGAAATGTGACCGGCCATGGTAATCCTGTCCGGTGGCGATGGCGGCAAACCCGGCTGTATCCAGTATTTTGCGCAACCGGCGCATCCTGCCGGGAGCAAATTCCAGGTAGATCCAGCCGCCGGGTCGCAGACACCGTGCCGCCTGCGGCGCCAGCCGGCGCGCCGCGTTCATTCCATCCGGACCGCCATCCAGGGCCAGCAACGGTTCGTGGCAGCGGATGTGTGCAGGCAGGCGACGGTATTCGGCGCTGGTGACATAAGGTGGGTTGGCGACGACCATGTCCAGTGAGGCAGATGGCAGGCTCGAGAGAAAATCATCCCGGCTGAAACGGATCCTGCCTGCAACCCCGCGGGCTCTGGCGTTGGCGATGGCCAACGTCAGGGCTTCATCACTGATATCCGTTCCCAGACAGTTGGCCTCAGGCAATTCCAGCGCCAGGGTGATTATGATGCAGCCGCTGCCCACTCCCGCTTCGGCAATGACCGGGCGTGCGGTAGCGTGTGTGATGCAGTGTTCCAGGATCCAGGTCACCAGCTGTTCGGTTTCCGGACGTGGAATCAATGCCCGCCGGTCACAGCGGAAAGAACGACCGAAAAATTCAGTTTTTCCCGCCAGGTGCTGCCAGGGTATGCCCCTGCTCAGAGTTTCCAGTTTGCGCTGCAGTCTTGGGAGGCGGCGGGGTGGAATCGGTTCGCTCTGACGCAGAGCAAGTTCCCAGCGCGCGCAGCCCAGTTCCATGCCCAGCAGCAGTTCCGCCAGCAGACGACACTCCGCGGGATGCCGGCGGCGCAACTTTGTGGCTGCCTGCAATATGAATTCCCGGACGGTGGGCTGGGGTGTTGGATGTTCCGTCTTCAAAATTCATTCGTCGATGAGGCGGTTGATATCCATGGTGTCCTGCATGCGCCTGGCGATACGGTCAGCGTGCAGGGCTTCCAATAGTTCATCCAGATCACCCTCCAGGACGCGCGTGAGGTTGTGCGATGAAAAATTGATACGGTGGTCGGTCAGGCGATTTTGAGGGAAGTTATAAGTGCGAATGCGTCCGCTGCGTTCACCGGTGCCGATCTGGGAACGGCGCTCGTCTCCGATCTGACGCATATTCTGTTCCTTTTGTCGCGCCAGCAAACGCGAACGCAAGACCCGCATGGCCTTGGCGCGGTTTTTATGCTGGGAGCGTTCTTCCTGGCTGGCAACCACTATGCCGCTGGGCAGGTGGGTGATCCGGATGGCCGAGTCAGTCTTGTTCACATGCTGACCACCGGCGCCTGATGCGCGGTAAACATCAATTTTCAAATCTTCAGGTTTGATCTCGATGGCATCCATCTCATCCGCTTCCGGCAGTACGGCGACGGTTACGGTGGAAGTATGGATACGGCCGCAGGCTTCGGTGACCGGTACGCGCTGTACGCGATGGGTGCCGGCCTCATATTGCAGCGTGCGAAAAACGTTTTCACCTTGAACGGCATAAACCACTTCCTTGTAACCGCCGGCTTCAGAGGTGCTGGCGTCCAGAATTTCAACCTGCCACTTGCGGCTTTCCGCGAAACGCATGTACATGCGCAGCAGATCGGCTGCAAACAGTGAAGATTCCTGGCCGCCGGCGCCAGCCCTTATTTCCATGATCGTGTTGCGGTCGTCCGTGGGGTCGGGCGGCATAAGTTCGCACAACAGGGACTGCTCAGCGGCCGGCAGGGCGGGTTCAATCTCCTGCAGTTCCTGGCACGCCAACTCCTGCAGTTCATCCCCGGCAAGTTTATCCTGTATTATCGCCAGGGCTTCGTCACGTGTGCGGCGCAGATGCAGTAACTGCTCGGTACTGCAAAGTATTTTTTTCAGGCGGGCATGGGCCTTGATCAATTGCCGGAACAGAACCGGATTGGAAGCCATCGCGGGATCGGACATGCGGTGTTCACGCTCCGCCAGGCGGCGGCGCACTTCCTCGGCAAACGCCTGGTTGAGATTGTCCGTGAGCATGTTTTCGTGGGCGCCGACCGCTGGCAACAGGTTGCACAGACCATTAAGCCGGGGTCTGTCACACTGGGGTGAGAAGCTGCGGTAAGTCTACTTGATCTGGTATTTTTTACGGAATTGTTCCACTCTTCCGGCGGTGTCCACCAGCTTGGACGTTCCGGTGTAAAACGGATGGCAGGCTGAACAGGTATTGGTCTGCATATCCTTGCCGGTTGAGCGTGTTTCAATCCGGCGTCGTTTATGTAATATCTACCAAACAGCAGCGCGGTGAGAACGACAGCTTAAGCATATGGACGGCGGAGAACCAAAAATGTCGCAAACCAGTGAAGCATGCCGTTTTTTGCCTTTTAAAATATGTCCGGCCTGCGGTTGTCTCTGGCGTACCTGCGCCGATCTGCTCTCAGATGTACAAGTGCGCCTGAGCGGTTACCAGACCAACTTTGACCAACCGGGGCATGGTTTTTTTATTTTTACGCATATGCGCAAGGGCTGTCTGACCACCTTTGCCGTTGCGGCTGAAGCTTTTGCCGATCTCTATGGCCGACCGATCATGCGCACGCGATCTTCGCCGCGCTGTTCGGAAAACTGCCTTTACCGGAGTAATCTTCGTCCATGCCCGCAATTGTGCGAATGTGACTATGTGCGGACGATTATCGATGTAATCAATAATTGGCGCAAGACTTGAATGTGTGGAAGATGGCGGTTATCAGACTGGATATGGTTGGGGAGGTTACATGCGTGTGATATTTATATGGTTAAGTCTGCTGGCCCTGGCGCTGCGGGCTTGGGCATCGCCTTTTGATGTTGAGGCCGAATTGCGTCCGTCCGGTGTGTTTCCGGCTCTTTTGATCGTAAGAGTCGGTGTGCCGGAAGGTCATAGACTTTATGCCGATGAGTTTAAACTGAAGTTGTTCCCGGAAGTGCCTCTGGAGCAGGTGGCCGTGCCCGAGCCGACCGATCTGCCGGACAGTTTCTCCGGAGCCATCAAGCCGGTTTATACTTCCGGCTTCACAGCCGTGTATGCTTTGACAGAGCTTCCCGAAGGACCTCTTACGGCGAGTATCACCTATCTGGGGTGTGATGAATTTATATGCTTCCTGCCGGTCACGGTGGACCTGGTATTGCGAGCAGGGGCGGTTACTGAGGAACAATCCGCGCCGTCTCCCGTGGATGCCATGCCGGACTGGCGCGCCTTGCTGGCGCGTTTTACGGTGCGTGACAGCCAGTCCGGATACCTGCGTCCGCGCGCGTTTATGGAATTTCTGGAGTCTGCCGTGCGCCTGCCTGACGTGGATACTGAAGATGGCAGCAATGATAAAAAAGGGCTGTGGTGGTTGTTGACCGTTGTTTTGCTGGGGGGACTGGCGCTTAATCTCACTCCTTGTGTCCTGCCAATGGTTCCGGTCAATCTGGCGATCATTGGCGCCGGCATGCGGACTGCAGGGAATGCGGCTTCACGCTGGCGAGGATTCCGGCTGGGGCTGCTATACGGTGCCGGGATTGCCCTGGCCTATGGCAGCCTGGGGTTGGTTGTGATGCTGACCGGCCGTACCTTCGGAACGATCAATGCGACGCCCTGGTTCAATTTCAGTGTGGGTCTGCTTTTTCTCGTGATGGCGGCGGCGATGTTCGACCTGCTGGTGTTTGATTTCAGCCGCTGGCAGTCGCGCTGGTCTTTTCAGCGGATGGGTGGGGTGGCGGTTTTCCTGATGGGGGCGCTTTCAGCGCTGCTGGCAGGCGCCTGTGTGGCGCCGGTAGTGATTACCGTCCTGACTTATGCCATGACCTGGTATGCGGAAGGTTATCGTCTGAGCGGTCTGCTACTGCCGTTCATGCTGGGCTTGGGTATGGCGCTGCCCTGGCCGGCCGCCGGCGCCGGGTTGGCGGTGTTGCCGAAGCCCGGGGCCTGGATGCAGTGGGTTAAACGCATCATGGGACTGTTGATCCTGCTTTTGGCCCTGTATTATCTGCATCAGGGCTGGCGCCTTATGGAATATGAAGCTGTCCCGGCAGTAGAAAGTGAGCCTGCGGCGGGCGGGCAGAGGGCGGACTGGCTGACGGATTTGCCGGCGGCGTTGTTGCAGGCCGAATCCGAGGATCGTCCATTGCTGATCGATTTCTGGGCCACCTGGTGCAAGAACTGTCTTGCCATGGATGAAACGACCCTGCGCCATCCCGATGTGTTGGCACGTATGCGCGGATTCGTCCTGCTGAAATACCAGGCGGAGCGGCCCGATCATCCCCAGACCCGTGAAGTGCTGGATGCTTTCAAGGTGCTGGGGCTGCCGACCTATGTGGTGTTGACGCCTGGCCGAACCGTCAATGGTGAGTTATGAAAGGCAGGGGCAAACCTTTGAGCATCGTGGTGATAGGCGCTTCCGGCGATCTGGCGCGCCACAAGGTCATTCCTGCCCTGTTCACCCTGTACTGCCGCAAGCTGCTGCCGGCGCGTTTCCAGGTAATTGGTTTCGCGCGGAGCGATTTCACTAATGAAACTTTCCGTGCCGCTTTGGCGGAAACCGTGACCTGCCGGCATACACCACGTCGGGACTGCCGGAAATTTACGGATGATTTTCTGTCGCGTTGTTTTTACTGCCGTGGTGAATATGCTTCAATCGATGCCTTTCTGGATCTCTACGGCCTGCTGCGTGATCTGGAAGGTGGCGCCGGTGGAGATCGGCTTTTCTATATGGCTGTGCCGCCCTCATTGTTCGTTGAAGTGGCGCAGGCGATCGGCGGCGCCGGGCTGGTTCATTGCGGCGGCCCGGACTGGTCGCGGGTGGTCATCGAAAAACCGTTCGGGTCGGATCGTTCAAGTTCCGATCGCCTGGTTCACGCCATGCGCCAGGTTTTTACCGAAGAACAGACTTTCCGGATTGATCATTACCTGGGCAAGGAAGTCATTCAGAATCTACTGGTGCTGCGTTTCGCCAACGCTGTATTTGAACCACTCTGGAACCGCCGCCATATCGCCGGAGTTGAGATCATCTGGCAGGAAGCTGACGGAGTGGGGCTGCGGGGGGGGTATTTTGATCAATACGGCATTGTGCGCGATGTGGTGCAGAATCATCTGTTGCAAATGCTGGCCCTGACGGCCATGGAACCGCCTACCGCCCTGGATGAGCCGGAGGCTGTGCGTGCTTCCAAGGTCAGGTTGCTGCGGAGTGTGGCCCGGGTACGCCGTTTGGATATGGTGCTTGGCCAGTATAGGCGTGCGCGTGTCGAGGGCAAAATGCGTCCTGATTATAGAGCGGAACCGCATGTGCCGAAAGATTCCCGCACTCCCACCTATGCCGCCCTGCGCCTGCGGGTGGAAAATCCCCGCTGGCAGGGGGTGCCTTTTTTGATCAGGGCCGGCAAGGCTCTGGCCCGGCGTACGACGGAAATCCGCCTGCATTTTCATCCCGTGCCCGGCAATATTTTCGGAAACTTGCCCGCGCCGCGCCGGGCCAACATGCTGGTTTTAAGGGTTCAGCCGGACGAAGCCATTTACCTGCGCGTGGTCAACAAACTTCCAGGGCTAGCCATGGAAATGGTGGAGACTCCGCTGGATTTGCGTTATGCCGCGGCTTTTCGCCGCAAGACGATCCCTTCGGCTTACGAATGCCTTTTGTGGGAGGCGTTGCAGGGCGATCACGGGTTGTTCATCAGCGAGGATGAATTGGCCGCCGCCTGGGATGTGTTCACCCCCGTACTGCACGAAATCGACCGGGGAAAACATGAACCTGAGCCTTACGAATGGGGCGGCCCCGGACCCGCGGCGGCCCGACGTCTGGCTGAAGATTGTGGTGTATTTCGGGAGTGAATCATGCGGGAATTGATGGCGGTGCATTTTGATTCCGCCGCGCGGCTGGCGGATGCCGTGGCCAACATGCTTTGGCGTCATTTGAAGATGTCGGCGCCCCGTGCGCATGCCGTGATGCTTACCGGCGGCCGTACCGTGGTGCGCGCTTACCGCAAAGCCGGCGGCCTGCATCCGACGCCGCTTTGTCGCAACCTGCGCCTGTTACTCTCGGACGAGCGCTTGGTGCCGCGAGATTCTGATCAGAGCAACTTCCACACTGTCCAACCATTGCTGCAAACCCTGGCCCTGCCGGAGGATCAAATGATTCTTCCCGAACCGGTGCCGGATCCGGCAATGGCGGCCCGGGCATACCATCTTCAACTTGATGCTTTCATTCGGGCCGGGGGACGCATTACCTTGGGATTGTTGGGCATCGGAACGGATGGGCATGTGGCCTCGCTGTTTACGGCGGAAGACCTGGCGCGTGCGGAGGGAGAATGGGCCGTCGGGGTGCCGCGTCCCGATCCGCCAGCGCGGGTCAGTGTCAGCCCGGCATTGCTGGCCCGGGTGGAATTACTGGTGGTGCTGGCGGTCGGTCCGGCCAAACGCGTTGTCATTGATCGACTGGTAAACGCAGATGATCGCCTGCCGGCCGTGCGCGCCCTGGCGGGGGTTCCGCAGGTGCTGGTCTGGCTGGCTGACCGGGAGTAGACGAAAGGACTGATTAAATCAGCAGTTAATC
>JAIVGW010000050.1 GCA_020201415.1 Lentisphaerota bacterium | reverse complement strand
GCGCCAGGAGGCATTCCGTAAGCGATTGGCGATCAATACAATTCATCAGAAGCGCCAGCGCGCGGGACGGAGCCGGGCGGCCACCGTCGCCAGAACAGCTCATGCCACCAGGAGACCGGCTTGACCACCCGCGATCATTAAGGAACACTGTATTGCCTTCAGCTTCCATCCAATCACGCCGCAACCTGCAACTGGCCGGAGAACGCGCCCTGCTGGTGCAGGTGATTTACGGCCGGCGCACCCGCGATGAGGCGGAGGACTCGCTAGCCGAACTGGAGCGCCTGGCGGATACCGCCGGCGCCACGGTGGTCGGGTCCATCACCCAGCGCCGTGAACGCCCGGACCCGGCCCTGATGGTCGGCCAGGGCAAGCTGGCGGAAATTCAGCTTGCCAGCCGCACGGCTGAAGCCAATTTGTTGATTTTTGACAATGATCTGACGGCGGTACAGGCCAATAATCTGGACCTGTCGATGGGGATCAAGGTCATCGACCGCACTGAATTGATTTTGCAGATATTCGCGCGGCGGGCGCAGACCGCCGAGGCGCAAATCCAGGTGGAACTGGCGCAATTGCAGTACCTGGCCGGACGCATTCCGGTCTCGGAAAAACAGCAGCGCTTTTTCGGCGGCATCGGCATGCGCGGCCCGGGTGAAAGTCCGTTCCAACTGCGCCGGGCGCCGATGATGGCGCGTATCACCATTTTGAAACGCAAACTGCGCGAAATCCAGAAAAGACGCCAGCTTACCCGCCGACGTAAATTCGGCCCCGCTGTCTGCCTGGTGGGTTACACCAACGCCGGCAAGTCCACTCTGTTGAATGCCCTGAGCGCCGCCGAGGCTTACGTGGACGACCGCCTGTTCGCCACGCTGGACACCAAAAGCCGCGCCGTGTTCCTGCCCGACGGACGCAATGCCATGTTGACCGACACCGTGGGTTTCATCCGCCACCTGCCGCACGGGCTGGTGGCTTCTTTCCGGTCCACCCTGGAGGAAATCGGCCAGGCCGATCTGTTGCTGCTGGTGATGGATGCCGGACACCGCTACGTGAGACCCTGACTGTTTCCGCCCTGCAACAGGACGGCCTCACGGACCTGAAGGCGCGCCTGGCGCAAATGCTTTCTGAACAACCACCAGCAGCAGATTAGATTTTGAAATAGCCATGCGTAACCGGAAAACAATATTGATCCTGGCTTCCGCCTCGCCCGCGCGCGCCGCCCTGCTGCGGGCCGCCGGCTTGCGGTTCCGTGTTGTACCCTCGGCGGCGGCGGAACCGCCGCCGGCGCCAGGGGAAGCCCTGCGTACTTACCTGATCAGACTGGCGCGCCTGAAAGCACAGGTCGTGGCCGCCAGGTATCCCCAAGCCGTTGTGCTGGCGGCTGATACGGCCCTGTGCCTGCCGCCGGCCAGACCGCCGGCTAAAACACGCTTACAGATCATCGGCAAGCCGGGCAATCAGCCGCGCGCGCGGCGGATGCTGCGTCAACTGGCCGGAAAAGAACACCTGCTCGGCACAGGCCTCTGCATCATGGTCGGGGGCCAAGCGCGGACGGCCTGCGACATGGCCCGGGTGCGTCTGCGCGAACTGACGCCCATTGAGATTGAAGAGTACCTGCGGCGAGCGCAACCCTGGCATTGCGCCGGCGCCTATGCCCTGCAGGGGGCGGGCGCTTCCATCGTGTCCCGCATTCACGGCGACCCCACCACCATCATCGGTCTGCCGCTGGAAAAGACCCTGCGCCTGTTGCATTCAGTTGCATACCGGCAAATGCCGGACCCCGATCAATAAGCGCCGAATTTTTCCACCAGTTCCGGCAACATGGCTATGCGGTCATACGACGCATCCGTCGGCACCTGGTCGCCGGCAGCCATAATCAAACGGGATGAGGAAGCTTTTGTCTCCAGCCAACGCCGCACGCATTCCACGAAATCAGCGTCGCTGGTGCGCGGGCTGAAAATCGTTGCGGGAATGCCGCCGGACATGATCAGGTTGGGACCAGCCTGCCGGCGCATTTCCGCTGGTGTGGCGGAAAACATCGGCCGGGGCGTCAGGGCATCGGCGCAGTCCACCCCGCATTCAGCGAGCCAGGCAAGGACGCCGCGGCTTTCCCCATCCACGTGCACCGCCAGGTATTTCCCCTTTTGATGCAGACGCCGGGCAACTTCAGTGTAATATTCCCGGGCATAGGCGTCAAAATACGCGCGGGTCTGCACATTGCTGTCGTAATTATCGCTGATCAACAAGGTTTCAAACGGGCCGTCGATGATGGTATCGAGTATCCGCAGGTTGCATTGATTCACGGCCTGCACCAGGCGCCGGACCTGTTCCGGATAATCCATTACGGCATAAACCGTGTTCTCCACCCCCAGGTGTCGCGCCATCAGATAGCCGGAACCGGAATAAGGCAATTGGGCATAGAGAAATGCCAGATCGCCCAGGGCCGCCTGCCATGATCGATAATAATCCCAGCAGGGCCGGCATCGCAAATTAGCCATCAGGCATTCAATCACCGGGAAATCGGCGGGAGATTCCAGCAGATGCTTGCGGATGTTGTAGGAATAACTGCCGGGGTCAAATACCCGTTCCTCATGCAACGAACCACATGGCGTGGATATGCGGGTGGTAAACACGCCATCCCGGGTGCCCGCCTCAATGCGCACCCGCGGATCAATGCTTTCCAGCCTGTAAAAGCTTCCCGTCTCAACGTAACAAACGGCCCCCAGCTTCCGATGGAGATCAACCAGGCCCTGTTCCACACGCCGGAAACCGTTCAAATCAAACGGCACCTTGTAATTCTTCCGGTACCAGTGCGATAGGTCAAGCGCCAGCGGAACCTGATCCGGCTGAGCCCCCTGGTAAACAGCGCGCACTCGCTCATTCGGCAACATGACACCCCCCTGCCGCGCCACTGCGAACTCAGACGGCCCGGAAGGCCAGCGTGGCGTTGTGGCCGCCGAACCCCAGTGAGTTGCTGAGGACAAACTTCAGACCGGGCGTCTCGCGCGCAACATTGGGCACGTAGTCCAGGTCGCAATCGGGATCCGGCGTGGTGTAATTGATCGTGGGCGGCACGGCCTTGTTTTTCAAGGCCATGGCACAGATTGCGGCCTCCACGCCGCCGGCCGCACCCAGCAGGTGGCCGGTCATGGATTTGGTGGAACTGACCATGACCCGTCGGGCATGCTCGCCCAGCGCTTTCTTGATGGCGCGGGTTTCACAGGCATCGTTCAGCTTGGTGCTGGTGCCATGGGCGTTGATGTAGCCCACATCCGCAACATTGGCCCCGGCACCCTTGATTGCCAGCGACATGGCGCGCGCGCCGCCGTCGCCGCTTTCTTCCGGCGCGGTCTCGTGGAATGCATCACAGGTGGCGCCATAGCCGGCCAGCTCGCAGTAAATGCGCGCGCCGCGCCGCTGCGCATGCTCCAGTTCCTCCAGCACCAGCACCCCGGCGCCTTCGGACATCACAAAGCCATCACGCTCGGCATCGAAAGGACGACTGGCCTTCTCCGGCTCTTCATTGCGGGTGCTGAGCGCACGCAGCGCGCAGAAGCCGGCGTAGCCCAGGTCGCACAGGCAGGCATCCGCGCCGCCCGCCAGCATCATGTCGGCATTGCCAAGACGGATTTCGTTCAGCGAGCAGCCCATGGCGTGCGCGGCGGTGGCGCAGGCGGTAACCACGGCATAGTTGGGACCCTTGAGATTGTGTTCAATGGCAATCAGACCGGCAGCCATGTTGCTGATCATCTGGGGAATCATGAAAGGACTGCAACGGTTGGGACCCTTGTCGCGCAGGATACTATGCTGCGTCTGCAGTGTCTGCAGGCCGCCAATGCCGGACCCGACAATCGCGCCGGAGCGTTCCGGATCCTCTTTTGAAAAATCAAGGCCGGAGTCGTCCACGGCCAAGCGCGCGGCGCCTATGGCAAACTGGCTGTAACGATCGGTGCGACGCTGATCCTTCTTGCCCATGAAGTCATCAACATTGAACTCCACCACTTCACCACCGATTTGAGATGGATATCGCGAACAATCGAATTGTTGAACACGACGAATTCCGGAAACGCCCTCCAGGCTGCGCCGCCAGAACACGTCTGCCTGCGAGCCCAGGGGACTTACCACGCCAATACCTGTGACAACAACTTTCCGCATATGCCTATCCAAAATGAAGGGGTATGATGAAAAGGCCGGGGGGGGCTCTGCCGCCCCCCGGCCCGGCGGCCGGACCGATTAATCGCCCAGTCCCTTTTCCTTGAGATAACTGATCACGGCGCCGACAGTGCTCAATTTCTCCGCGTCCTCATCGGGAATTTCCGCGCCGAATTCTTCCTCGAACGCCATCACCAATTCGACGGTATCCAGCGAGTCTGCGCCCAGATCTTCCACGAACGAAGCTTCCGACGTGACCTGTTCGGCATTGACACCCAGATTTTCCACAATAATGTCCCGCACTTTATCTTCCAAAGCCATCGACTACCTCCTGTTGTTACTACATTACCATACCACCGCTGACGGTCAACACCTGGCCCGTCATATAGGCCGATGCCCCACCTGCCAGAAATAACACCACATTGGCCACATCCTCCGGCACGCCAAAGCGCGCCATGGGAATGGCTGCCAGCATTTTGCCGCGGATCTCCTCGGGCAGACCCGCGGTCATCCTGGTTTCAATAAACCCGGGCGCCACCGCATTCACCCGCACATTGCGCGCCGCCAGTTCCTTGGCGGCGGACTTGGTCAGCGCAATCACCCCGCCCTTCGAAGCCGCGTAATTGGCCTGTCCGGCATTGCCAATCAGACCGATAATCGACGCCACATTGACGATCGCGCCGGAGCGCTGCTTCATCATGACCTTGGCCGCCTGCTTGGTGAAAAGAAAAGTGCCGCGTAAATTAACGGAAATCACCGCATCCCAATCGGCTTCCGACATGCGCACCAACAGGGTATCCTTGGTGATGCCGGCGTTGTTGACCAGGACATCCAGCCGCCCGAAATGCTTCATCGCGGCCTCCACGGTGGCCTGGGCATGTTCGGCATTGCTGACATCCGCCGCCAGACACAACACCTTGCGTCCCAAATCATTGACTGCCTGCTCGGTGTCGCCCAGCCAATCTTGCTGCAGGTCACAGGCCACGATATCGGCGCCCTGCCGCGCGAAGGATTCTGCGATCGTCCGACCCAGTCCGCGAGCGGCTCCGGTCACCATCACAATCTTGTCTTGAAACTCACCCATTTTTAATTGCCCCACTTTCATCTGCTTAAAAGATGCGGTCTTATAGCAGAAATCGCGCCGGCCGTCCACTATTTTTTATACGGGTTGGCATATGTCACCTGGCATCAACACGATTCTTCCCTGGTATTTCACAACATGCTCAATCGGAAATTGACCGGCACGGGCCTTTGGGATAGAATCAGCGACAGGGACGGACCGCATTATACGAGGCCCGCCGCAGCCAACATCATATCGGAGGAGCAACAGGTTCAGGCCTCAGATCTGATGTCAGACACACTGGACAGGAGCATTACATGCAAACGAAAACAATACCCATGGCCATCATGCTGACCGCAGCCGTATTGACCGGCGCCTTGGCTGAGGAACTGCCCATCCGCCGCGTGATTCTATACAAGCATGGCGTGGGCTACATCGAGCGCCGGGGCATGGTAGAGGACAATGCGGAAGTCTCACTGCGTTTCA
>JAIVGW010000290.1 GCA_020201415.1 Lentisphaerota bacterium | reverse complement strand
TTATCGTGCTGCTGCCGCGATCCGCAATGCATATTGTTTCACTGATGGAAGAAATGTTTTGTTTATGAAGCGATTCCGGGTTTCTTTGTTCATATTGCTGGCCTGGCTGCTGTTGAGCTGGGATATTTCCACGCCCAGCGTGGTTCTGGGCCTGGTGGTGGGCGCCATGGGGGCGGTTTTGCTGTGGCGCGTATTTGCTTCCGATCAATGCACCATGCTGGTCAAGCCGCATGCCGGGTTTGCCGCTTCCAAACTGCTGCTGCGCTTATGGTACCTGCTGCTGTTTATTCCGGTGTTCATCGGCAAAGTGCTGGCTTCGGGCGCTCATATTGCTCGGCTGGCGCTGGCGCCTTCCATGGATTTCTGGCCTGGTATCGTGCGTATCCGGGGCGGACTGCCCAGTCTGGACCACACTACTTTACTGGCCGGCCTGATTACGCTGACGCCGGGCACCCTGACCATCGACTATGATGAACAGGGGGATGATCTGTATGTGCATTGGATTGATGTCACCGCTTATGGTGATATCGAGATGGATGACAAGGTCATCAGCGGCTTGCGCCGTTGGGTGGGGAGGTTGTTGGGATGATTGCCGTGGTGGCTGCTTTGTTATTATTCGCCTGCGGTTGCTTCTATCGGGTGGTGCGCGGTCCGACCCTGTTGGATCGTGTGGCCGCCGTGGATGCCATCGGTGTATTGTTGACGGTGGTGCTGGTGCTGTCGGCCCATATCTTCGGCCGGGTGATTTTTCTGGACATAGCCATGGTCTATGCCCTGCTGATGTTTGCCGATATGTTGATCCTTGCCAAATTTATCGAAACGGGCGGAGTTTCATGATGTTCCTGTTGCGCATATTGGGGTGGGGGTCCATCGGTCTGGGGGTCTTTTTCGCCATGGCCATGACTGTGGCCATCATCAGGTTTCCCGACGCCTATACCCGGATGCACGCCGGAACCAAGGGGTTGACCATCGGGGCGGGATTGATCCTGATGGGGTCGGCATTGTTGGCCCCGGATCTATCGCACGCGGTGCGCACCATCCTGGTGGGGCTGTTTCTGATGGCCACCAATCCCCTGGCAACGCATGCGGTGGCCCGTGCCAATTACCGTACCGGACGCGAAAGGCACCGTCTGGTGGTTGACGATTATCAGGATTTTCTGGAAAAGGATAAAAATGCTTGAAGTGGCTTTTGTAATACTCCTGGTGCTCTGCTGGACTATCGCGCTTTCGATACGCTGGGCGAAACCCTGGTGATTCTGTCCGCCGCCATGGCGGTGGGGGCGTTGCTGGGCGCCGGTCGCCTGCCGGCGCCCGGCAGCGGGCTTTCCGTGCTGGTCCGCCGCGGCCTGGCCTTTCTGGCATCGGCCTTCTGGTTGCTGCCGGTCTATGTTATTGTGCATGGCCACCTCTCGCCGGGCGGCGGATTTCAGGGTGGCGTGGGGCTGGTAGCCCTGCTGGTTTTGCTGACCGTGGCCTATGGCACCGGACTGCTGCCGCGTCTGTTGCCGCTGCGGCGCCTTGCCGTAATGGAATATCTGGCGGCATTGGCCTTGTTGCTGGCTGGTTGTTACGGTCTCTGGCGGGCGGAGGCTTTCCTGGGAAATCGGGTGGCGGGGCTGCCGTTGGGTATTCCGGGCGCCATGCTCAGCGCCGGTCTCATTCCTTTGCTCAATCTTTTGATCGGGTTAAAGGTAGTGGCGGGATTGGGTACGATATTTTTCCACCTGCAAAAGGATGAGGAGCCGGTCACATGATGCGGCAGGCGACATGGTTTGCGGCAGCGCTGGTGTTTGCCATGGGGGTTTACAGCCTTTGCACGCAACGCAATCTGATCAGGTTGTGCCTGGCGCTGGGAGTCATGGAGTCCGCGGTCTTACTGGCGCTGGTGGCCCTGGCCTATCGCCCGCTGGCGCTGGCGCCCATTATCGAGGCGGCTGAAAGCGATTATGTCGACCCGCTGCCGCATGCCCTGGCCCTGACGGCCATTGTTATCGGCGCGGCGGTAACGGCGTTGGGTCTGGCGCTGGCGGTGATGATTCATCGACGCCGTGGAACCCTGGATGTCAGCGTGCTCAGGGGAGGCGTGGAATGAATCTCCTGCCGGTCTGGCTGGTGTTGTTGCCGCTGTTCCTGGCGCTACTGACGGCGCTGGCCGGCGGATGGAAAACCGGCGTGCGGATTTTACTGGCCGGTATAGGGGGCGCCGGCTACCTGACTTTGTCGTTAATTGCCGCCGATATGGTGCGCCGCCATGGCCCGCTGATTTATTTCGTGGGGGGCTGGGGCGCGCCGCTGGGAATAGGTCTGCGGCTTGATGAGTTTGCCGTTATTTTTCAGGTGGTGCTGGGGCTGGGTCTGGCCGCCACCCTGGCTTTCATCCTGCGCGGTCGCGGTTATGTTGCCGCCGAGTTGCCGCTTTTGTTCCTGTTGACGGCCGCCGCCGCCGGCATGCTGCTGGCGGACGATCTGTTTAATCTGTTTGTCTTTGTGGAACTGGCCTCGGTGTGTTCCGTGGCGTTGATCGCCCTGCGGCGGCGGGGCCCCCAGGTGACCGCGGGATTCAATTACCTGGTTTTTACAGCCTTGAGCAGCATGATCTTCCTGTTGGCGCTCATGATTATTTATGGTGCAACGGGGCATTTGAACATGGGGTATGTTGCTGCGCGGATCGCGAATATGCCGCCGCTGCTTTACACGGCGGCGGTAGCGGGGATTGTCACGGCCTTCGGCACAAAAATCGGACTGATCCCGCTGCATTTCTGGCAGCCCGCGGCCTATGCCGCCGCCGGCTGCTCCCGGGCCGGATTCCTGTCGGGGGTGGTGATGAAGATTCATATCTGTGCATTGCTGCGTCTGTTGTGGTATCCCCTGGATGTGATGGCGCAGGCGCCTGCGCTGGCAACGATCCTGCTGGTGCTGGGATCCGTTAATGTGATCGCGGGGCACTGCCTGGCGCTGGCGCAGAACGATCTTAAACGCATGCTGGCTTTTTCCAGTGTGGCGCATGTGGGTTACATCCTTATGGGGGTAGGCGCCGGCACGGTGGCGGGGATGATTGCCGGGCTTTACCATGTGGTGAATCACTTCATGATGAAAACGGCCTTGTTCTGGTCCAGTCGCGCCATGCTGGCGCATGCCCGGTCCTCCGATCTGCGCCGGTTACAGGGCGCGGCTACGGCGGCGCCGGCGGCTTTCATCGGGTTTTTCGTGGCGGCGCTGGCGATTGTCGGGGCGCCGCCCTCTGGGGGGTTCTTCAGTAAATGGCTGATAGCCCTGGCTGCCAGCGAAGGCCGTGGATTATGGCCGGTGCTGGTGATTGCCGCCGGGACGTTGATATCGCTGGCATACTATGGCCGGGTCTTCTGTTATGCCCTGCGGTCCTCGACGCAACCCGCCGGAGTGTCCGGCCGTGGCAGCGTTCCGCCACTGTTGATGGCTGCCGGCTGCCTGATGGCGGGGTTGGCGGGCGCCTGGTTACTGCCCTGGCTGGAACGGGCCGCGGTGGCTTTATTCACACGGACGCCGCCGGTGGTGGCTGTAATGTTGCGATTGATGTCCGACTCGTAGAATGAGCATTATCATGGAGCATGTTCCCTATATTCCCTTTGCCGGCCCGCTGCTGCAATGGCCTGTTGCCCGGACGGAAACGGGATTGTTGGCGGCCTTTGCGCTGTTGGGCGGGCTGACGCTGATCTACGCCCTGCCGGACATTCGTCGCGGTTTTTTATGGGCGGCGTTGATTCATGTGGTTGGCGGGATTCTGTCGTTGGTGGCGGCGGATCTGATCATGCTGCTGCTGGGCTGGGAACTGATGACATTTTCAGCTTTCTTTATCTTTACCAGGGAGCGGGACGCCGACTCCCTGAACTCCGGGTTGCGCTACATTGTGATGCACATGGGCGCTGCCGTGCTGTTTTTCGTAGGCGCGGCCTGGCAGTGGCAAGCCGCCGGCTCTTTGGCCGTGACGAAAGTGGCGCCCGGCGCCCAACTTTTTTTTCTGGGCGCCATTTTAATCAAGACTGCCGTGATGCCCCTGCATTTCTGGCTGGTGGATGCCTATCCCCGGGCCGGATTTGCCGGCAGCGTGCTGCTTGCGGCATACGCCACCAAAGTCGGAATATTCACGGCGGCCCGGCTGCTTAATTACCTGCCCGGCGGAGTGCCTGTGTTGTCATATATTGGCGCATTGGTGGCGGTGGCGGGGGCTTTCGCCGCCTTGCGGCAATGTCAGGCCCGCAAGCTGTTGGCCTATCACATCGTCAGCCAGTTAGGCTACATGCTGGCCGGGGTGGGGCTGGCCTCGGCGTCCGGCGCCGCCGCCGGATTATTCCATGCCTTGAACAATGTGATTTACAAGTCGCTGCTGCTTATGGTGGCCGGTGTGGTCTGCCGGCAGTATGGCCATGAAGATCTGCGTCGCATGGGCGGTGCGGCCCGCAGGATGCCGCTGACCTTTTGCGCCTGTCTGCTGGCCGCCGCGGCGATTGCCGGGCTGCCCCCCATGGCCGGGTACGCCAGCAAGGAGCTTTTGAAACAGGCTTTGACCCCGTCTCTGAATCTTTTGTTGTGGCTGGCGTCGCTGGGCAATGCTGATCCTGGCGGCAGTCTGTGTGTTGAACGGAGTCTGGCCCGGACTGCTTGTGCCGGGAGCACAAGTCTATGCCCCGGGGGCGCTGTTGGCCGGCCTGTTGCCGATCCTGGCGGCTTTGTTGTTGTGGCAGGTGGCGCACAAACGCCTGGCGCGACAGGCTGCCCCGGCCGATGTCACTTTAGTGATGGTGGCGACCGGGATTTCCAGGATGGCGGCCCTGCTGCCGCGCTTGCGAGCCTGGCATGACTTGCACCCCCAGACGGCGTTCATGCTGGTATTCTGGTTCTGGCTGGGCCTGGCCTGGTGGTTGGGCGGCGGCCGGCCGGTTTAGTCCAGTAAGGCGCGCAGTAAATCGGCCCGGGTACGGGCGGCCAGTATATCCTGGCGTTTGGACTTGTGCCGGAGCAGCCGGCCTATTTCAGCCAGGAACCGGATATGTGGTCCCGAAACCGACTTGGGCGACAGGGTCATCAGAAAGATTTGCGCGGGTTGACCGTCCATGCTGCCGATATCCAGCGGGTGGCGGGTGATGACGATTGCGGCCACCATTTCTTTCACCGCATCGGTTTTGGCGTGGGGAATGGCGATCCCGTGTTCCATGCCCACGGACATCCTGCGTTCGTTGGCCTCCAGATCGCGTAACGCCAGGTCGCGATCCAACACCTTGCCGGTTGCGCAGAGCATATCCAGCAGGGTCGTCATGATCGCGGATTTGGATTCCGCGGACACGTCGGGCGCCACCGTGGTTTCGTTGAGCAATTCCGCCAGCATAAGTCCGGACAAGCCCCTGTTCCTGAAGCCAGGATATGGTTGATGAATCAACAGCAATACCATGCATGATAGCAAGTGGCGCTGAAGGTGCAATAAATAACTTGATTTTAACAAAGCCTGGTCCTACCCTGCACAATCAATCCGGCATGAGCTTCGAGACGATTCGCGCGGCGTGGGTTTCATCCGGTCGTTTAACTTGGTTAATACTTTATGGATACCAAACTCAAAAATTTCATGCAGCAGGTGCAGACGCGCAATCCCGGCGAGCCGGAATTTCACCAGGCGGTGGGCGATGTGCTGGTCAGCATCATGCCGGTGGTAGAGTCCGTGCCGGCCTATCGCTCGGAGAAGATTCTCGAGCGCCTGGTGGAGCCGGAACGCGTGATCATGTTTCGTGTGCCCTGGGTGGATGATGCCGGCGAAGTCCATGTCAACCGCGGCTTTCGTGTTGAAATGAATTCCGCCCTGGGCCCCTACAAGGGCGGTCTGCGCGGCAAGAGTGATGGCGAAGTGATGCGTTTCTGCCAGTCGTTCATGAACGAGCTTCACCGGCATATTGGTCCGAACACCGATGTGCCGGCCGGCGACATCGGCGTGGGCGCGCGGGAAATCGGCTATCTATTCGGTCAATACAAAAAACTGACCCGTAACTTCAGCGGTGTGCTGACGGGCAAGGGTCTGGGCTGGGGCGGCTCGTTGATCCGGCGCGAGGCCACCGGTTATGGACTGGTTTACTTTGCCGCTGAAATGCTGGCGGTGCGCGGCGAGGAGCTGGCCGGAAAAACGGCGCTGGTGTCGGGGGCGGGCAATGTGGCGCAATATACCATCGAGAAATTGCTGCATTGCGGCGCGCGGGTGCTGACAGCTTCCGATTCGCATGGTTTTATTCATGATCCGGACGGCATTGATGAGGAAAAACTGGCATGGCTGATGGAATTGAAAAACATTCGCCGGGGCCGCATACGAGCATATGTCGATAAGTATCCGCATGCAACCTATGTCGGCGGGCAGACGCCCTGGAGCGTGCCGACGCAACTGGCTTTTCCCTGCGCTACCCAGAATGAAATAACGGAAGAAGATGCCCGCCGTCTGGTAAAACAGGGCTGTATTTGCGTGGGCGAGGGGGCCAACATGCCGGCTACGCCCGGCGCGGTAGAATGTTTTTTGAACGCCAAAATCATGTATGCGCCCGGCAAAGCCGCCAATGCCGGCGGCGTGGCGACTTCCGGACTGGAAATGTCGCAGAATGCCATGCATATGTATTGGCCGCGGGAAGAGGTTGATCGGCGGCTGCGGGAAATCATGCAGGCGGTGCATGCCGCCTGTCTGGAATACGGGCAAAGCGGTGAAACGGTGAATTACGTCAAGGGCGCCAACGTGGCGGCTTTCCGCAAGGTGGCCAATGCGATGTTGGACCAGGGGGTGGTATGAGCGCGTGGCCCGCTGTCTTGTGGTGGTATGCCGCCGCCGGCCTGCTTGCGTATCTTGCGGGCGCCGTGCCCTGTGGCTACCTGGTAGCCAAAGCGCGGGGTGTTGACATACGCACCGTCGGCAGTGGCAATGTCGGCGCCACCAATGTGTTCCGGGCGGTAGGCAAGGGGTGGGGGGTATTGACTTTTTTCTGCGACGCCCTGAAGGGATTTCTGCCGGTCTGGCTGCTGCCGCCGCTGCTGGCGCATATGAGCGGATCCGTGTCGGAACCCATCCTGGCCCTGCTCTGTGCGGTGATGGCGGTTGCCGGCCACAATTGGCCGGTATATCTGCGTTTCAAGGGCGGCAAGGGCGTGGCGACCAGCGCCGGCGCCCTGCTGGCGATTGCGCCTGGCGCCACGGGGGTGGGGGTGGCAGTATGGTTGCTGGTATTCCTGATCACACGTTACGTGTCCATGGCCTCCATCAGCGCCGCGGCGGCTGTGGCCGGCGCGGTCTGGTTTTCGTCTGTCCCGCTGATAACGGCGCTGATGCTGAACCTGCTGGGGGCGGTGATCATCTGGCGTCATCGGGCCAACATTCAGCGCTTGCGGCACGGCACCGAACTGCGGGCCGGCGGACTGCCGCGGACGCCGGAATCAAAGTGATTTGGAAATGAATATGAAACGGATCACCATAATGGGAGATGGCGGCTGGGGTACGGCCCTGGCCCTGCGCCTGCACCAGGCGGGTTGCCGGGTGATTTTGTGGGGCCCCTTTCCGGAGGTGGTGGCCGAGACCGCCCGACAGGGGGAGAACCGCTTGTATCTGCCCGGTGTGCCGCTGCCTGCCGGACTGACCTGGACCGCCGATCCGGCGGTGGCCGTCAGGGAGGCCGAGCTGGTGGTGCTGGCAGTGCCTTCCAAATATTGCCGTGATGTTTACCGTCGTTTTGCCGGATTACTGCCGGAAGGGTGTCCGCTGCTGAACGTCAGCAAGGGGTTGGACATGGAAAGCGGACGGCGGTTGACCGAATTGGCCGCTGATTTTTTTCCCGCGCACCCCGTGGCCGCCCTGTCCGGGCCCAGCCATGCCGAGGAGGTGGCACGGGAAATGCCGACGGCCGTGGTGGTGGCTGCCGTCGACCAGGATCTGGCAACGCGTGTACAGGCGGTATTCACGGGGCCGCGTTTCCGGGTGTACACTTCGGATGATCTGGTCGGAACGGAACTGGGCGGCGCCTTCAAGAATGTCATGGCCATCGCCGTCGGCGCCGGTGACGGGCTGGGGTTCGGCGACAACACCCGGGCGGCTTTGATTACCCGCGGGCTGGCTGAAATGACCAGGCTGGGCTGCGCCCTGGGCGCCCGTCCGGAGACATTCGCGGGTTTGAGCGGGATGGGCGACTTGATTGTGACCTGCACCAGCAAATTCAGCCGGAACCGGGCGGTGGGGGAGCGGCTGGGACGCGGGGAGTCGATCGAGCAGATTACCGCCGGTATGACCCAGGTGGCCGAAGGGGTGACGACTTGTGCCACGGCGCTGCGGCTGGGACGTGAATCCGGTGTGCGCACTCCGATCATCGACGAGGTGCATGCCTTGATTCATGAAGGCAAGAGTCCACGGTCGGCAGTGCAAAGCCTGCTGGAACGCGAGGCCCGGCCGGAACTGGATTAGCCTGCATCCGGCCGGACGGTTAACGCCCCGGTTGGATGTTTTTTTCCGTGTTTTTAACGGCCTGCCAGTGCCCTTCAAGTTCTTCCAGCGGGCAGTCGGTGAGACGACGTCCGGCGGTCTGCAGGCGTTGTTCCACCATCCGGAAGCGTCGCACGAATTTATCCACCGAACGGTTCAGCACTTCTTCGGCATTAAGCCCCTGGAAGCGGCTCAGGTTGACAACGGCGAATAGTAAGTCGCCGATTTCCTCGCGCACGGCGGCCTCATCGCCGGCGGCCAGGGCTCCGCGGATTTCATTCAGCTCCTCCTCGATCTTGGACATGACTTCTTCTACCCTGGTCCAGTCAAACCCTATGCGGGAGACTTTTTTCTGAATGTGATGCGCCTTGTGCAAAGCCGGCAGATGGCGCGGCACTTCCCCGATAATGGAGGCCGGTTCGTCGGCGGACATGGAGCGATTCCGTTTTTCGGTGGCCTTGATGGCCTCCCAGTTGCGCAGCACTTCATCGGTGCCGCTGACCTTGGTGTCGCCGAAGACATGCGGGTGGCGGCGGATCAGTTTTTCACAGATATGGCGCAGTACATCGTCAAAGTTAAAATGGCCGCGCTCCTTCTGCAACTGGGTCTGGAAAACAATTTGCAGCAACAGGTCGCCCAGTTCCTCCGCATGCCGGTCAGGCTGTCCGCCTTCGATCGCGTCGATGACTTCGTAGCATTCCTCAATCAGGTACTGGCGCAGGGTCTGCAGGTTTTGTTCGCGGTCCCACTGGCAACCGTCCGGCCCGCGCAGTTGTTCCATGATCTGCAGCAGGCGTTCCATGGTCGGCGCTGCGCTCATGCCTGGTTTCCACGGCTGGCCAGGTCCTTGCGGATCTTGCTGTTGACGCGCATGGCGCAGAACCCTTCGCCGCACATCGAACAATGGTCGGCCTTGGTAGCCTTGCGCAGCCGCGACTTGGAGCGGAACCGGCGCCGGGCCAGATCGGGATTGAGGGCCAGCTTGAACTGTCCCGGCCAGTCGAAACTGACGCGGGCGCGCGTCATGGCGTCATCCCAATCCCGCGCTCCGGGCAGGCCCTTGGCCAGGTCGGCGGCGTGGGCGGCGATGCGGAAGGCCATGATGCCTTCCGTCACCTCGGCGATGTTCGGCAGGCCCAGGTGTTCGGCGGGAGTGACGTAGCACAACAGGGCCGCGCCGGCGGCCGCCGCGGCGGTGGCGCCGATGCAGGCGGTGATGTGGTCGTAGCCGGGGGCGACATCCGTGACCACCGGTCCCAGGACGTAGAAAGGCGCGCCGGCACAAACCCGGTGGGCCCGTTGCATGTTGTCCTTGATCTGGTTGAAGGGGATATGTCCTGGTCCTTCCACCATCACCTGGACGCCGGCCTCCCGGCAACGGCGGACCAGCCGGCCCAGGGCGCTCAATTCCGCGAATTGCGCCGCATCGCTGGCGTCGGCAATGCAGCCGGGGCGCAGCGCATCGCCCAAAGATACCGTCACATCATGCCTGCGGCAGATTTCCAGCACTTCGTCCCAACGCGCATAAAGGGGATTTTCGCGGTTATGGGCCGACATCCAGTGAGCCATGATGGCGCCGCCGCGGCTGACAATGCCGGCCAGCCGCCGGTGGGCCAGGGGCAGATGGCGCCGCAAAAGGCCGGCATGCAGGGTCATGAAATCCACGCCCTGTTGCGCCTGTTCGGTGATTACCTTGAACAGCACATCGGGATCGAAGTTTTCCACCTTGCCGCCGTTGCGTGAAACAGCCTCGTAAACCGGCACCGTGCCGAAAGGCCGGGGACAGGCGGCCAGCAGCCGGCGCCGCAGCGCCCCCAGGTTGGCGCCGGGCCTGTCGCCAGCAGTTTTCTCAAGTGGTCCGGTGAAATGTTTTCCGCGGCGGCCGCGGCGCGCATGGCGGCCGTGGTGCGGCCGGCCCGCGCTTTTTCCAGTTGGGTGCCTGGCATGATTAGTTCCTGGTAAAAGGGGTGACCAGAGCCAACAAAGGTTGCAACTGCAGTTCGCGGGGGTTCTCGATCACCATGTCCGCGCCGCCGAAATCCTGGAAGGCGCTGTGGTTGTCGGGTATGACCACGCAATGCATGCCGGCAACCAGCGCCGAGTTGGCGGCGGCGGCGCAGGCGGTTAACGCCACGCATTGGGAGGGCACGGCCTGCAGGGCCACCGCCAGTTGCAGCCAGGGTTCGGGGCGGGTGCGGCCGTTGATTTCACGCCACGCCTGATGCAGCAGCAGCGGCTCGGTCGGCAATTTCAGACGGTCGATCAGGGCACGGGTAAGTTCTTCGTCGAGACCGGATATGACGCCCAGGGGTGTTTTGTTGGCGGCGGCTTCCTGGAGCACCTTGCATAGGTGCTGGCTGGGCTGGCTGTCTTCCAAAGCCTGGCGGAAATGTTTGTCGATTTCCTCCGCCAGTTCCTCGGTCTTGTGTTTTTCCTGGCCCAATGATTCCAGCAGACGGTTGAGGCGGCGGGGGGTGGGACAGGCCAGTCCATGGCGGGCAAAAAGCACTGGAGTCAATTCGATATCACGTTTCTTCAGTGATGCCTCCAGGGCGCGGTACATCGAGTCGCCGCCGGGGTAAGCTGTATATTCCAGGTCAAAAACGAGGCAGGGGACTTCAGTGCGGGAACTCTTTTTGCCTTGTGCGGCTTCGGTCTTATGTGCCATATTGTGCCTCCATGAGTGGACTGATGAGCGACCATGCTTTGTGCTGTCAAAATCAAACCAACAATATATTTACTGTTTGCGGCATAGTCAAGGCTGTTCGGCGTATTAATCAAATTGATAATAGGAGTTTGAAGATGAGCAAGCCACTGGTCGATCGCAATGAAATTTCCATCGCCATACTGGGGCGTTCACCCGGTAACGGGCATCCCTATTCCTGGAGCGCCATGTTTAACGGGTACGACCGCGAACTGATGACCCGCGAGTGTCCATATGCGGCCATTCCGGAATATCTCAACAAGCAGCCCCCGGAGACACTCTCGATGCCCGGCGCGAAGATCACGCATATCTGCTGCACTGGTGAGGGTGAATTTGACGCCGAGCATGTTGCCCGCTGTTCATTGATTCCCAATGTGGTGCGGCAGCCTGAGGATGTTATCGGCAAGGTTGATGCCGTGATCGTCGCCACCGACCTGGGATATGAGCATGTGGAGCGCTGCCGGCCCTTCGTGGAGGCCGGCCTGCCGCTGTTCGTGGACAAGCCCATGGTGGATAATCCCGCTGACTTGCGCGTTTTTAATGACTGGTTGGCCGCCGGCAAGCCCATCCTCAGTTCCAGTTCCTGCCGGTACATCAAGGAGTTCATGCCTTACCGGATTTCCACGCACAATCTGGGAGCGCTCAAATATGCCGGCATTACCATGGCCAAATATTGGGAGACTTACGGCATACACGCGCTGGAATCGATTTACCCGATTCTGGGCCCGGGGTTTGTTTCCTGCCGCAATACCGGCAGCAAGGAAAGCAATGTGCTGCATTTCAAGCACCGTTGCGGCGCCGACCTGAATGTTTATGTCGGAGTCGGCATGGGCGGCAGCGGTTTGCTGACGCTGGTCGGCACGGACGGCTGGGCTCAGGCCAAATCACAGGATTCGTTCCATGCCTTCAAGACGCAATTGGATGAGTTTGTCCGCTGGCTGCGCACCGGCGTGCGGCCTTTCCCCTATGCCGAGACCGAGGAATTGATGCGCATGGTGATTGCCGGCATCCAGAGCCGCGCGGCCGGCGGCAAGGAAATCATGCTGGATCAGGTGCTCTAACCTGTGTTTTTTATGTATAAAATTTCAAATTGGTGGTTGATATAACGAAAAGTCGTGTTAAATTTAAATAATAATTATTGAATAATGCGCGTCTGCGGCAATGATCAATTCATAAAGAACAGGAGTTTTGTTATGACGGTAGGCAAGCGTTACATGCGGGCCAGTGGTTTGGCCGGGATTTTGCGCAGCCTGCGGCGGGCCGGCGGTTTGTTTGCGGGGATATTCCTGACCTGTTTCTGTGCGGGCGCAGTCCAGGCCCAGGACTGGCCGATGTGGGCTTATGATGCGGCCCGCAGCGCCGATTCTCCGGCGGTGGCGCAGTTGCCGACGGAGTTGCATTTACAGTGGCTCCGCGAGTTGCCGCGGCCCCGGCGCGCCTGGCCCAAGCAGTGGGATGATCGTGACAAGCTGGAATTTGACCGGTCTTATGCCCCGGTGGTGGCGGACGGCCGCATGTTCGTGTGTTCCATGGTTGCGGATAGTCTGACGGCCTACAGTATTCAGGATGGCGCGGAGTTGTGGCGGTTTTACTCGGCAGGGCCGATGCGGCTGGCGCCGGCGGTCCGGGAAGGCCGGGTGTATGCCGTGTCGGACGACGGGCATCTTTATTGTCTGGATGCCGCCACCGGCAAGCAGTTGTGGAAATTCAACGCCGCCCCCAATTCCCGGCTGGTGCTGGGGAATAACCGCGTAATCAGCATGTGGCCGGCGCGCGGCGGCCCGGTGGTTTTTGACGGCAAGGTTTACTTGGCTGCCGGGGTCTGGCCCTACATGGGAACATTCATATATGCCCTGGATGCCGTCAGCGGCGTGGAACTCTGGGCCAATACCGGGGAGTCCGCCAATTGGCAGCGCCAGCCGCATGGCGGCGCCTTTGCCTTCGCCGGGATATCACCGCAGGGATATCTGGCGGCCACGCAGGACCGGCTGGTGGTTTCCGGCGGCCGCTCGCTGCCGGCGCTGCTGGACCGCCATACGGGCAAGTTGCTCTACCTGGACATATTCGGCAAGGGGGTTGGCGGCTACCAGGTGATGGCTGATGATGAGTATTTT
>JAIVGW010000289.1 GCA_020201415.1 Lentisphaerota bacterium | reverse complement strand
GGCCGAGCCTGAGAAAGACAAGGGTTATGTGGCGTGATAATCTTAAGAAAACACGGGTTTTTCAGCGCAATCTAATTTATAGGACTGACCCCTTATGCCTTGACCCCTTATGCCTGACCCCTTATGACCCCTTACTGATGCGGACGCGTGAGGGCGTTGAGATCGTGCGCAACTACTGGTGGGGTGGGCCGGGATATGTGCCGGTGCCCGGCGATTACGATGGCGATGGGATCTGGGACCTGGCGCTGTACAACGTCAATACCGGTGAATGGCAAATCAAATCGCTGCCTCGTGGCATCATCCTGCGCGACACACTCTGGGGCCTACGCGGGTATCTGCCGGTGCGCTGACTCTATTTCTAAACTTCGTGGTCCCTTGAGTTATTGGTGATATACAGGCTGGCGTGTTTGTGAGCCTTGTCGAGTGATAACTGAAATTTTTCAGAAGCACCGATTGACGCCGATAGGCTTGAGGCGAACAGCCTGTCACTTTCGTGAATAGATGGCAAAAATATTGAAAGCTGGCGATGCCGCAGGCATAGGCGATTTCTTTAACAAGCATGGACGAGTGTCTCAGCAGGTAAGTGGCCTTTTGCAGCCGTTCCCGTGTAATCTGCAAACATTAGTCAAGCAATACCATTCTCAATAAATAGCATCTTATCTAAGAAAAATGCAAGCAATCGCCCTTGTAGGAAGTCGTATTCTCAGGCAACATGATAAAGATGATTTAATCTTTTTAATATGGAGGATTTTATGCACGTAGCGCTGTTTAAAGTCTTTGTCTTTCTGGGCTGGTTGCTGGTTGTTGCCCTGTTCCCTGTCGGTGCACAGCCTGTTGCGGAATTGGTGCTGGTGGAGGATGGAATAAGTCTGGCGCCGATCGTGGTTTTTGATTTCCCCGCCGCGCCGCGGATGAGTTGGTCGAATACATTGAAAAGATCAGCGGCGCCCGGCCCGAGGTCATCGAGGGGTTGCCTGACCCGCTGCCGGAGCGCGCCATCTGGGTCGGCTATCAGCCGGTGCTGCACGAGCTTTTCCCTGAGGTCGATTTCGATTTTCAACATCCGGAGGAAATCCTGATCGCGGTGAATGACCGGCATGCGGTCGTGGCTGGCCGCGATGTCTGGCATCCGGAGCACATGCAGGTGGAACTGCGCCGTGACACGGTCGATGGCGTCCAACAGGAATATGGGACGGTCAATGCCGTCTATACCTTTCTCCAGGATTTTCTGGGTGTGCGCTGGTTCTGGCCCGGTGAGTTGGGGACCGACTTCGTCAAGCAGGACACCATCGCGCTGGCGCCGCAAGTCTATCGCTACCATCCGCCGATTCGTTATCGCAGCGGATTAATCCGGCTTTCGTCACTTGATGGTCGCGGCCATTCCAAGACCTGGACGCGTCGGCAGCGCCTGCAACTCGATTCGTTACAATGCCATGGCGGACATGTTTTCTCCGGCTGGTGGGACCGGTTTCATGAAGATCACCCCGAATATTTTGCCCTGCAACCAAATGGCACCCGCCGATGGAGCAGTGCCCGCACCACCAAACTCTGCAAATCTAATCCGGCGGTCTGGGATCAATGGTTGCGGGATGTGGAGGAATCGCTGGAACGTAATCCCAATCAGGTGGCTTTCGGCGCCGGCGCGAATGACGGCGGTCATGGCGGTTACTGCATCTGCGAGAACTGCCGGGCCTGGGACGATCCGGACGGTACGTTGGTGCGGCTTTACTGGGAAGGCCTGGCTCAGGAGTACCCGGCCTTGAGCGATCGCCAGGTGACATTTGCCAATCACCTGGCGCGCCTGCTGAAAAAACGTTATCCCGATAAGGACTATTTCGTGATCATGCAGGCTTACGGCGCCTCGCGGCCGCCACCGGTGTCTGCCAAACTCGACGACAATGTCATTGTCAATGCCGTGTTCAATTTCCATAACCGCCAGGCTGACGGTGACTACAACCACCGTGAGTTGTTTTTAAAGTGGGCGAAATTTGCCCCGCACATTTCCTGGCGGCCGAACCTTGGCCATGGCGCGGAGTTGCAGCGGGGCATGCTGAATATCGGGATCACCAATGCGATTGCCGATATGCGTCTGGCGGCGGAGAATGGCGTAATCGGTCTTTTCTTTGACACCATTACCGAGCATTGGGCCACCCAGGGGCCCTATTATTACATCTTGGGACAGATGGCCTGGAATCCCCATGCCGACGGGCAGGCGATCATGGACGATTATTACCAGCGCGCTTTCGGCAAGGCCGCCCAGGAAATGCAGGCCTACTGGGAAATGATCGAAATGGTTGCCCAGTCCATCCTGTTTGAGGGAGTTGATCTTAAGCAAGCCTGGGACGTCGATTTCTTCCAGCGTGCGCGGGATTACCTCGCGCGGGCTGAAGCGACCGTGGCGGCCGAGCCGGAAATCTACCGTGAGCGCATCCGCTTTGTGGGACTCGGGCTGGACTACACGGAGTTGTTGCTGGAGGCCGAGCGTTGTATGGATCGGTTCAAGGAGTCCAAGGGGCAGGACACGGCGGCTGCCGACCAGGCGCGCGCCCTCTGGGTGGAACGCATCCGCCCGTTGGTGGAGAGCAAGGAATATCCCCATGCCTTCAACGCTTTTCTTGTGCGGCCCGGCGCCTGGCCGTTCCGCGACCGCTATTTTCCCGATGACCTGCGAGGGAAGAAGTGGTAATCTGCATTAACAGCGGTGAACTTGGCACGTGAATAAAGTAGCTGAAGATGCATAATTATCCAGTTTCACAAGTCCGAGCGGAAACGGTTTTGACAAAGCAAAACCCTCCAAATATCAATAAACCCGTGGAATTGTTTGCTGGAGGGTTGCGCGTCGTCGCAACCGTCCGGAATTTTAAAAGTAACTCTATAGTAAAATTGGTTTTGTTGTTTTCCTTGTGGTTGGCGGTGAATCAGGTGGCTGGATTCGCTCAGTCACATATCGTCAAGGATGGCGCGCCGATGGCGGAGATTGTGACGGATGACAATCCCATTGGTTCCGTCCGATTGGCGGCTCAGGAGCTGCAGGCGTATCTCGAGAAAATCAGCGGAGCCAAGCTACCTATCGTTGCCGCTGGTGAACTTGCCAGTCGCCCGGTAGCCGCGACCGGCCAAAATGTGTCTGCAGTCAGGATTTATGTGGGGCGCAGTCCTTTCACTGATCAGGTGGGCGTCAGCGCTGAGGACCTGACTGGAGGAGCCTATCGCATCCGGAGCGGACCCGGCTGGTTGACGCTGATCGGCCATGATACGGTTTTCAAGCCCCAGGGCATCTATGCCACCAGCCGCAACAATTGGACCAGTCAGGTCCTGCCGGCCTGGGACGAGGCCACCGGTTCCTGCTGGCTCAATCCGATTGGCGCGGGCATGTACATGAAATACAAGCGCGCCTTTGACATGTGGCGCTTTGATGAGAAGGGCACACTGAATGCGGTATATGGGTTCCTATACGGTCTGGGCGTCAGGTGGTATATGCCGGGGCCACTCGGAGAAATCGTCCCGGAACTCGCAAACATTGTTTTGCCGGAGTGTGATCTTACTGTGCGTCCGCAATATGATATCCGGATGGTTAATTTCGCCAGATTTGGCATGGGTGATCAGGTGATGGACGATGTCTCATGGTCGCTGCGGCTGGGTTTTAATGAGCCCTATGGCTATCATACCCACCATGGAATTTCACGGGTGACCCGGCGTGAGGAAATCCGCGAACAGCATCCGGAATTTTATGCCCTTTATAACAACGAATGGCATGTGAGCGGCGGCTCACCCAATGCCTGCTTGTCGAGCGAGGGGTTGTTTCAGGAAAATCTGCGGTATGTGCGGTTTTTGTTCGACATGTACGATGTGCCGGTGGTGGATGTCATGCCGGATGACGGTTTCTCGTCCATCTGCCGGTGTGAAGACTGCCTGGGCAAGGACACGCCCGAGCGGGGGCCGCGCGGGGTGTTGTCGGACTATGTCTGGGATTATGTTAATCGCATTGCCATTGAAGTGGAGAAATCACACCCCGGCAAATTCATCAAGTGCGGCGCCTACAGCACCTACTGGTTGCCGCCGCAAAAGATTGAGAAATTGAACTCAAATGTGCTGGCTTACATAGTCAATGGCCGACGGCGGTTCAATATGTCGGAAGAGGACCTGGACTTGCTGCGCCGGGTGCAGCGGGAATGGATGGAAAAAACCGGCAACAAGGTTATTATATTCATGAATCATGGCGGCGGCGCCAATACGCCCAGGTTGATTGCCGACGATATGCGGAATCTTCAAGGGATTTCGCAAGGCGAGGATTTATGGGTGCCGACCCAAAAGAGCCAGCTCGAATATCCGGGATTCAACCACTTGAATATTTACATTGCCGCGCTCTACCATTGGAATGCCGATCTTGATATTGACGAAGTATTAAGAGAATATTACCGCTTGTTCTACGGTCCGGCAGCCGGAGCGATGGCGGAATTCATTGATTTCTATGAGTTGCGTCAGCGTGAGTTCGGGCCGATTGACAGCGCGCCCCTGATCGGCGAAGCCCTGGCCCTGTTCGATAAAGCCAAAAGCAAAGTGGATCCCGCATCCGTTTTCGGCCAGCGGGTGGCGCTGTTTGATGAAGGACTTGAAAAACACCGGAAACGATATGAATTGATCAAGGCCGGGCGCGTGGATGTGCCGGTATATCACTTGGACCCCGATGCCCCGGCCATGGCGCTGCTCACGATCGACGGCCGTTTGGACGAGCCTTTCTGGCAGGAATTGCCGGGTGTTTTGCGGGATGTTGAGTCAGGCGGTGAAGTGCGCTACTCCACCAGGTTCAAGATCGGCGTGCATGACAATAACCTGTACGTTGGCGTGCTTTGCATCGATGAGCCCGGTCAGCCTTTCAATGGGGAAGCTCTTCCCAAGGATGCGGGGGGAATATGGTTTGGTGATCTGGTGGAGATGATGTTTGATACACCGGATAATGCCTATTACCAGATTGCCGTGAATCCGGCCGGCAGTGTAGCGGATTTTGATCGCAGCGCCGCCGAGAAGAGAAAATGGGTTGACTGGGATGCTCAGGCTGAAATAGCCGTGCATGCGGATGAGGCAGCCGGATTCTGGAGCGTTGAGGCCCGGATCCCTTTTACCTCCAGCGACCAGGACCCCTTGCATGTTATCATCGGCCCGTCGCCCTCGCCGGAACAACCCTGGCATTTCAATATCTGCCGCCAGCGCACGAGAAATCAACGTACGGACGTGGAATTATCCGCCTATGCGCCAACCGGCGATAATCGTTTTCATAATATCCTGAAATTCGGCCGGCTTGAATAATGCAACATACGATCTGGTTTCAAAAGTATATGCAAAACCGGTTGCGACGACGCGCAACCCTCCAAATATCAATAAAACCGAATGTTTTTGCAATGGAGGGTTGCGCGTTGTCGCAACCGTCCGGAATTTTGAAAGCAACTCATACAGGATTATGTATTAGGGGTCCTATATAATAACTTGTGAGTGATAAGTTCTATGGTGTCATTCTGTCTTTTTATCGGTCCCCAGTCTAGTTCGAAGTTGGGATAGTTCGAGGGCCAGGTCGACCCATTGCTCGGTGAGCTTCTTGAAGCGC
>JAIVGW010000288.1 GCA_020201415.1 Lentisphaerota bacterium | reverse complement strand
CGGATATGCAGCGCACATGTGACACGCGGATGCGGTGATTTACTCTGGTTGTGTTACGAATGGTGAACCTCCTTTGTTGGTTTAGATCAACTACGCCCGGGCCGCGGCATCGGTCCGGGCGGCAGCCGGGTCACCGGCTGTCTGCGGCACGGCCTCGTGCCTGATTCTTGCCGCAAATTCATCCGGGGTGCAGGGCCCTTCATCGCCGCCGGCGCGGCTGCGCACGGCCACCAGGCCGGCATCCGCCTCGCGGGGGCCGATGATCAGCATGTAGGGGATTTTCTGCACCTGGGCGCCGCGAATCTTGGCGCCTATTTTACCCGAGGTAGCATCCAAACCCGTGCGCACTCCGGCTTCCCGCAGGTTGTCGACCACCTGCTGGGCATAATCCAGTTGCATGTCGGTCAATGGCAGCACCCGCACCTGCTCCGGCGCCAGCCAGAGCGGGAAGGCGCCCTTGTAATGCTCGACCAGGATGCCGAAAAAGCGCTCCAGACTGCCGAGCAAGGCGCGATGCACCATATAAGGCCGGTGTTCCTGCCCGTCGGCGCCGGTGTAGGTCACGTCAAAACGTTCCGGCATGTTGAAATCAAACTGCACCGTGCTCAATTGCCACTCGCGGCCGATGGCATCCTGGATCTTAAGGTCAACCTTGGGGCCGTAAAATGCGCCACCGCCGGCATCCACCTGGTAGTCCATCTCAAGCTCCTGCAGGGCTTGCTCCAGGGCCGCGGTGGCATCGGCCCAGTTTTCATCCGCGCCAACGGCTTTGGCCGGTCGGGTTGAAAGATAGGCTGAAATATTTTCAAACCCGAAGGACCGCAGAATGCTTATGGCGAACCGCAAGGTTCGCTTGATTTCCCCGGTAATCTGGTCGGGCGCGCAAAAGATGTGTGCGTCATCCTGCGTGAACCCGCGCACTCGCAGCAACCCGTGCAGGACGCCGGCTTTTTCGTAGCGGTAAACCGTGCCCAATTCCGCCCAGCGCAGCGGTAAGTCGCGGTAGGAGCGTTTGTGCGATTTGTAAACCTGGATGTGGAACGGGCAATTCATCGGTTTGAGGTAATAGGCGGCATTATCAATTTCCATCGCCGCATACATGCTCTCGCGGTAAAAACCCAGGTGTCCGGAGGTTTCCCAAAGTCCGGCCCGGCCGATGTGCGGGGTATAAAGGATTTCGTAGCCGCCGCGAAAATGCTCCTGCCGCCAGAAGTCTTCAATCAGACAGCGGATGCGCGCGCCGCGCGGATGCCAGTGAATCAGGCCCGGCCCGACATCTTCCTGCATGCTGAACAGGTCCAATTCCCGGCCCAGCCGCCGGTGGTCGCGTTGCTTGGCCTCTTCCTGGAGCTTCAGGATGGCTTTCAATTCCTTGGGGGTGGCGGCGGCTGTGCCGTAAACCCGCTGCAACATGGGATTGGTTTCCAAGCCCCGGTAATATGAGCCGGCGACGGAAAGCAGTTTAAAGGCCTTGATCTGTCCGGTGCGCTCCAGGTGAGGGCCGCGGCACAGGTCGGCGAAATCCCCGCAACGGTAGAATGTTATGGAGGCGTCAGCCGGTATGTCGGCCAGCCGTTCCAGTTTGTATGTCTGGCCGCGCAGCATTTCTGCGGCCTGTTGGCGGGAGACTTCCACCCGCTCAAACGGTATGTCCGCATCGATGATGCGGCTCATCTCGGCTTCAATCGCCGGGAAATCCTCAGGGGTTATGCGGTGCGCGAGATCGAAGTCGTAGTAGAATCCGTCCGATGTGCTTGGCCCGATATCCAGTTGGACGCCGTCAAACACCCGGCAAACCGCCGCCGCCATTACATGCGCCGTGCTGTGGCGCAACCGCTCCAGATCCAAAATTTCCCCCTTTTGACAAAGGTGCCCCGGCGCACGACCCTGCACGGCATTTGCCGACAGGATGTCCGCCACGGCCGCCGCCTTGCCTGTGCCATTGTTAAACCTCAGGTAATATATATGCCACAGGCGTTTTTGTCAACCACTGTGCAACACCCCTGTTTTGCGGACTGCCATCCCGTGGTGAATAATAAATGCTTCAGGCGGAAAGCAGGTCAGGCCGCCGCACTCCAAAATATCATCAAGCAGTTCATTCACCACGAAGAGGGTGAATATCCATTAAGGGGCGAAAAATATAAAGAAGACAGCATAACAGGGCTGGCTTTTCGACCAATGAGCCCGCCCCCGTTTTACTTCGTGTCCTTCATGCTCTTCATGGTTGCATCTGTTTCAGAGCGTCAGTCGCAGGTAGAGCCGCGGCAGGATCTGCGGCAATTGCCGGATGTTGGTGAGGATGACAAATTTGTGGCCGGGGAACATGATCTCCATATCGGCCAGCGAGTTTTCCAGGGTGGAGATGGCAAAGGTGTGAATGTCCTGGCGGGCGTTTTCCTCGCAGGCCATGCGCACGTCGTGCTGGGCATACCTGGTTTCCGGGCTGTAGTCCTGGTCCATGGGTTGTCCGTCGGTTACCAGAATGATCAGCCGTTGCCGGGAAGGTTGTTGGGCCAGCAGGTAGCCGGCATGCCGCAAAGCCGGCCCGATGCGCGTGGCGCCCTGGGGCCGGGCATTCATGATGCGGGCGATTGATTTGTCGTCCCATTCCTGTGGGAAATCCTTGAATACCTGGTATTCACAATGCTCACGGCCGTTGGAATTGAAGCCGCAGACGGCAAAGCGGTCGCCCAGCAGGTGCAAGCCCGTGCCCAGCGCGAGCGCCGCCTGTTTTTCCATGTCCAGCACCTTGGTGTTGCCGCCCTGGGCCTCACCGGTGGAGCCGCTGGTGTCCAGCAGGACCAGGGTGGCCAGATCGCGTTGGCGGATGAGCGGCTTTTCGTAAAACCGGATGGGCGGGGCGGGCTGATGCAGGCGTTCCAGCTTGTATTCAATCAACAATTCCATGTTGATGTCATCACCGTCGGGCAGCCGCTTCTCGCGATTGGCCAGATCGGGCTTGAGCCTTTCAAACAGGGCGCGGATTTTCTGGGCTTCATCCAGATAATTAGCGGGCGCCGTGACCGGCGGGTGTGGTTCCGTCTGATGCTGGCGCAGGTGGCACCAGTCGGGGCGGTAATCATTCTGCTGGAAGTCCCACTCATCATAGATGTATGCCGCGGCGGCAGCCGTGGGTTGATCTTGTTTTTCCCCGCTGAGTCCTGCCGCATCGGACTCGGCCGCGCCGGCCCCGGTGGCGTCCTGATCGGAGCGCTTTTCCTGTTTTTGCCTTGAGGCGTCCTTGAGGTCCGCCACCAGCTGGTCGCCCACCGCGTTGGAGAAGTTGACGGGGAACATGAAGTCGGAAAAAAAAGACGGAATTGTCAGCGGTTGCCGCCGCAGGCCGGGGTAAGCCGACAATATGAGTTCCGACCAGGGATCCTCCAGGCATTGCGCGGCGTCGAAGCAGTTGATGCAAGCGTCGGCGGCAGCCCGTAACTGGCTCAGGGCCTCGGTCTTTGTGTCGGTGTCCAGGGCCTGTCGCAGGCACAGATTGGGCGATGCCTCGGCCAGTTCATCCGCAGACCAGGCGTTTTCCAATCCGAATTCAATCAGCCGGCGGCTGCCGGGCCAGCGTTTGGCTGCCCGGCGCAGTACCCGGACGCATTCCAGCAATACGAAAAGATTGCTGTTGCGCAACCCGCCTCCAGCCAGGGAGGCGCAGGTGGTATAATGCGGATGACCGTGGATGCGCGGGAATGAATCCTCCAGCAGTGCCGCCGCCGATATTACCCCGCACAGACGGTACCAGTTGCGGTTGTCGGCAGTTTGTTGAAAAATACGGCAGCGTTCGGGCAGATAGACATGCCCGGACACCGTCAGTGATTGGGTGCCGTGCTCCATAAGATCGTCAGCATCCAGCTGACCCAGGTCGGCGATGATCCAGTCTTCCCCGGTCAGGCCCCGCAGCAGCATGCGCAGCGATTCGGCCATGTCGCTCAGACGGCATTCCCGGGTGATGGCCAGAATATAGGTCTCCGCGCTGGCGATTTCACCGCGCAGGAATTTGTAGGCGGTGTCTGGGTTGGCATGGTGGATCTGCAGGGCCGCTTCCAGAAAACGTTCGATTTCCAAGGGCAGCATGCGCTTCCTCAGATGATCGTACCCCTCCAGGAAGGCCATGGCCAGTTCATCATCAAGCTTGCGCAGCCGCCGCAGCCAGTTAAGGCATTCGCGCATGCCGCGGGGTGAATCGCCCATGCCGCCGCCGGACAATATCTCAAAAAATCGGATACCCTGATGGAACTTGCCGGTTGCCAGGCTGGCGCCCTGGTCCACCAGATCGGTAAAGATTCCCGGGAGATCCATGATCCAGCGGTTGTGCGGGGTCAGGGCGCCGAGGAATTGCCTCAACACGTGGTCAAAACAGCTCTGATCAGCCAGTTTGAGCAGCTCGAAAAACTTCCCGGTAACCTCCCGGCGCTGCGGCCCCAGGCAACCCTGTCGGAACAGTTCGTCGATGGTATCGGCAAATATCTGCCGGTAACCCCAGGTCACGCTTTTCAGCGAGAATCCCTGGTAGAGGTCGGCCTTGTCCGGCGGCGTCCTGGCTGCCGGGTGTTGGGCGCCGGTATGATTTTGCAGTCCGGTTGACATGTCTTGAGTCTGCTTGATTCACGCGCCAAGTATGCCCATGTTCAGGAAGCGGGCGCAGCGGGCGTCCCGGGCCGGTCCTGACCGGTTGCGCTTGGTTTGGGTTCCTCCAGCAGATCGCCGAAATATAGT
>JAIVGW010000049.1 GCA_020201415.1 Lentisphaerota bacterium | reverse complement strand
CCCATCAGCTCCGCCAAGGCCGGTTCGGCGGAATAGAAAACCAGCAGTTTGCCGCCATCGGCGATATAGTCCCGCAAGACCTGCAATTGCCTCCGGGACGGATGCGGATTATACGGCAGAATAACCAGTTCCAGCCCGGCCAGCGCGCTGGCCGTCATGTCGTCGTCATCCATAACGGTATGGGCCAGACCCAACTGATCGAGGCGGCGCCCAATCCGGCGCGCAGCGCTGTTGGCGGCATTGCGTTCAGCCTGATTCGGAGTGGAGGAAGTGCCGCGCACCAGGGCCAGGGCCGGACGAGCGGCGGTCAGTCCCAGGAAGGTGAGCTGCGTATCCTCGGCGGTGGCGGGCATCACGCTCAGGCGGATGCCGTCAATCCGACCCCAGCCGGCCGGCCGGCCTTCGGTTCCGGCATCGCGCCGATGGAAAACCAGCCGCTGCCG
Organism: Lentisphaerota bacterium; assembly: GCA_020201415.1. Classification (GTDB taxonomy): domain Bacteria; phylum Verrucomicrobiota; class Kiritimatiellia; order JAAZAB01; family JAAZAB01; genus JAIVGW01. The sequence continues at coordinate 8,167 of JAIVGW010000049.1, read as the reverse complement.
GCCAGCGCCGGCCAGCGGCGCCAGCCAGACATACCAGCCGGCCCCGCTTTTCAGATACAAGCCCACCCGGCGCACCGACGCCGGATGCGTGCATGCCAATTCGAGTTCCAGACGCGTGAAGTCATCCAGATTCAGGCTGCGATCCAAATCCCAGTAGGCCCGCTCCAAGCCCTGCCGGAAAGGACACGGCAGGATCAAGCCGGGTCCCCCGGGGTTGGCCACGGCGCGCGGCGTGCCGGTCGCCGGCCGCCAGGCGGCCGCCTTTGGCCCGATCAGGTCAACGACCCGGGCATCAGCCGGTAACAGACCTCCGGCAAGGGCCAACAGGCAGGCGGCCAAACAGTTTCGCATACGCCCCGCCATCAGCCCCGACCGCCCGTGAGCTTGGTCAGGATATAGAAGTCCAGCGCTTCGTAATCGCGTTTGGCGATCATGGTCTGCATGGTTTTATCATTCAGACCGCGGCTGATTTCCAGCAGGCGCAGGAAAACGCGGCGGCTGTTGGACAGGTGTTCGGTCGCCGCCCCCTTCTGGGTGCGCATGGCCTTGACGTCCAGACCCACGAATTCTCCACGCTTCCCGTAATCATGCCGGTCAAGGATGCGCACCTGATTGAAGGCCCGGCGCAGATCCACCGATCCGAAGGATTTATCCTGGTCGAACTTCAGTCCGTTCTGATCATTGAGATGCACCGTCCAGAGCTTGTCGAATGCCAGGGCGAACCCCATTTCATCCGAGGGATCCAGACCGGCCAGAATGGCATGCGCGCTTTCAATATTAATGCCGACCCGCTCCGGATCGCAGCACAGCCGGGCCAAGGCCAGGGCATGCCCGGTGGTGGGGATGTAGGTGTGATCCATCGGTTCGTTGGGCTTGGGCTCAATCGCAATGCGAATCTTCGGATCATGTTCCAACATGCAGTTCAAAGCCTCCGCCAGCCGCCCGACAATTGCACAACTGTCCTTGGCCTCGCGAATGTAGGTGCCTTCCCGCGCCAGCCAGAGCACAATCAGGTCGGTGCCCAGCTCTTGGGCAATGTCCACACAACGGCGGCTGCGATCCAGGGCATAGCGCCGGCACTTGGGATCATTGGAAGTGTAACCGCCATCGATCGTGCGCGGATCCTCCCAGAGGCGCGGAGCGACAAATTCGGCCTGCAGCCCGGCCCGGTCCAGGGCGCGGCGCACCTGCGCGGCGCGGCGGATGATCTGGGCGCCGGAGAGTTTGTTTAATTCCGGCACGGCATCGTCGTCATGAAACTGGACTCCATCAAAACCCAGTTTCTTGTAAAGGGCCAGTTTTTTGCCGAAAACAATCGACTTGCGCACCGGCGGCCCGAAGGGATCGGCCCCTTCATGAATATTCCAAGGTCCGAACGAAAAACGAAATTTGCCCGCCATATCTGGTTCCTTTCTTTAAATTTACAACCGTTGTCGCATCATAAGATAATCAGATAATGATTAAAAGGCTAATTTATGCGTTTTGATTTTGACGCTGTGGCCGTTGCTCGCTATCCTGATAATTTTAGAGCAAAGATTCATCAACTGAACCCATGGCCGATTATCAATTTAATGAACCCATCCCGCAGCCGGCCTGGTGGCGTTTTTTGCGTCGTCACTGGTTCTGGCTGCTGCCGCTGCTTATTTTCGACCTGGCCCTGCTGACCTTCTACCTGCGCCGTAAGACCGCCACCCATCCGGCGCCGGCTCAGACCGGCAATGTTGCACAGCCGGACCAGCCGGCCGTCCGCTGGCCGCCTTCCGATCTGCGCAATCTCGGATTTCCCACCGATCAGACCAACCTGCTGGCGCCGGAAGCCGTTAGCGTGTTCCAGCCCACCGCCTCGGGCAATCCGGAATCGGCCCTCTACGGATCGGTGCGGACCCGTAAACAGGGACGCTCTTTCTTGCCGGCTTTTCATGAAGGACTGGACATAGCCGCCATGCAGCGTGATCGGCAGGGACGGCCACTGGACCGGATTTACGCCGTGGCCCCCGGCAAAATCGGCTATATTAATCGCATTGCCGGCAATTCCAACTACGGCCGCTACCTGGTCCTCGTCCACGATGACCCGCTCGGTGAAGTTTACACCCTCTATTCCCACCTGGCCCAAGTGGACGACGGACTGCAGGCTGGACACAATGTCGCCCAGGGCCAGGTCCTGGGCATCATGGGCAACAGCTCTTCGAGCCCCATACCCATGGTCCGCGCGCACCTGCATTTTGAAATCGGGATCGTACTCAACGATCGATTTGGCAATTGGTTTGCAAGCAAGAAATTAAAACCAAATCACGGCCGGTTTCACGGCTGGAACCTGCTGGGCATTGATCCGCTGGCGGTCTATGCGGATCAGGGGCGCACACCCGGATTCAACCTGCTGCGGCATCTGCAGTCCATCCCGCCGGCCTACGACCTGATTATCAGGACCGACCGGCTGCCGGACTATTTCCGGCGTTACCAATCGCTCTGGCAGGGCGAGGCATTTGTTCCGGGCGCCATCGTCGTCACCTGTACGGAAGGCGGCGTACCCCTAAGCGGGCGCAATGCCAAGGCTCAGGAAGCCGATCTGCCGGGGCGCGACTCAGCCAAGCCGCAAAATGTGGATGAAAAAGCGCTTGGACGCAACGGACTGCGCATTATAACCAGACAAGGCGACCAGTGGCAATTGGGGCGCAACGGCTTGCGTTGGCTGGAAATGCTGCTGTATCATTAAGTCCGATCCCCGTGGGCTTTCTGACCGCAAGCTGCGACACATGCATTGATACATCATGATTTTCGGTTGCATCGACTCCGGGCGACCTTTACAATCCCTGGCATTGCATCGTTTCACACGGGTGAATTTTATGAAATATGTAGGATTGCGTTGGCTGCTGGCGGCAGGGCTGGGTCTGACGATTACAATGCTGCGGGCGGCTGAGCCCCTGCCGGCGCCCCTTGCGCCGCCCCGGGTAGTCTTGAAGACCGCACAGAATGACGGACGCATGCTGCGCATCCCGCCGACGCGTGACCTGGCGCGCGCGCGTACTTCCAACATCAACATCCGTTACCTGGAAGCAGGCGAAATTAATATTTTCAACGATGTCTGCGTCGGCTGGCCGGAAGATGCCAAGGCAGCCTTCAGTTATGCGGCGCAGATCTGGGCCTCCCTGATCGAGGTGCCTGTGCCCATCACGATCAATGCCTGCTGGGCCAACATGAGCCCAGCCAATATTCTTGGACATGGCGGCGCCAGCCTGTTCTTCCGTGATTTCCAGGGCGCCTCAATTGCATCCACTTTCTACCCGGTGGCCCTGGCAAATGCCATGGCGGGAGTGGACCTGTATCCCGGCGAAGATGAAATCGTCATAGCCTACAATGCTTTACAGCCCTGGTACCTGGGGACGGACGGAAACTGCCCGCTGGGTCGGTATGATTTCGTCAGCGTGATCCTGCATGAAATCTGCCACGGCCTGGGGTTCCTGGGGTCCTGGGATTACGATAACGGCGTGGGCGGCTGGGGTTTAGGAGCCTACCCCATCGTTTACGACCGGTTCATCGTCAACGGCCCGGGACAATACCTGCTCAACACCGATCTGTTTTTCAATCCTTCGCAGGCGCTGGGATCGCAATTGACCGGCGGCAATATTTATTTTTCCGGACAGCATGCCGCCGCGGCCAACGGCGGGGTCGCTCCCTCGATCTACGCCCCGGCCACCTGGAGCGGCGGATCGAGTCTCAGCCATCTGGGCGAGGAATTCCGCGGCACGATCAACAGCCTGATGGTGTTTTCATTTGCCGACGGCTACTCCATCCATGACCCCGGCCCCATTACCATGGGCCTGCTGCAGGACATCGGCTGGTCCACGACCACGACTCCCGTGCCGATGATGGGCATCAACGGCTCAGTCAACCCCGTCACCATCAGCACGTCCGACCCGCTGGTCATGGAAGTGGCCATGGATCCGGGCGGCAGCGCCGGCCGGCAGAAGGACTGGTGGGCAGTGGCCGACACCCCTCTGGGCCTGTTTTATTACCAGGCTGGGCCGAACCAGTGGTTTGCTTCCGGCAGTCCGGAATTGATCTCGTTGCATCCGGCCTACCAGGGACCGCTGGAGGCGCTGGCGCGCATCACGATCCTTTACATGCCGCCCAATTCGCTGCCGGCCGGATCCTACCAATTCTACTTCGGCGTGGACGAACGTAATGGGGCTTGAATTGACCATCAGCGATGTAGCCTACGGCGGCCGCGGCATCGGGCGGGAGGCGGGCCGCGTGGTCTTTGTTCCCGGCGTCATCACCGGCGAAAAGGTGCTGGCGCAGATCACCGGCCTGCGCCGCAATTACGCCGAGGCCGACCTGCTGGAAATCCTGCAACCGGCAAGCGAGCGCATTGCCCCGGCCTGTCCGCTGGCGGATACCTGCCCCGGCTGCTGCTATCAGCACTTGAGCCATGCCGGGGAACTACGCGTAAAACAAGCCCAACTCTCAGATCTGCTGCGCCGGCTGACCGGCATCACCGACCCGGTCGTCACCGCGCCGACGCCCGCGCCGCAGCCCCTGGGCTACCGCAACAAAATCGTGCTGCATCAGGCCGCCGGGCGGCTGGGTTATTTTGCCAGAGATAACCGCACCCTGCTGGACGTTCCGCAATGCCCTCTGGCGCACCCCGCCATCAATCGCCGCCTGGAGGAACTGCGCGGGGCGGGCCTGACGCCCGCCGGCAACAACCTGACGCTCCGCCACACGGAACGCGACGGGGTCCTGCATTGGTCCGGCAATCCCGGCGCACGCGCTCCTTGGCTTTACGAACAGTCGGCTGTAGGCGAAATACGTGTGCCACGCGGAAGTTTTTTCCAGGTACATCCCGCCGTGGCCCGCGCCCTGACGGAAACATTCATGCTCCAGGCAGGCGCATGGGCGCCGCAAAGGGCACTGGATATCTATTGCGGCGTCGGCGTCTTCGCCATGGCCGCGGCCCGCGCAGGTGTGCCGGAAGTCCGGGGCATCGACAACGACAGTCAAGCCATCCGCGCCGCGCGGCACAATGCGCGGCAGGCAGACCGGCCGGTCGCCTTCCAGGCCGCCGACGCCGGCCGGGCGCTGGCTGAACTCGCGGATTTGCCGGCCGCCGGCACCATGGTCATGCTCGACCCGCCCCGCACCGGTCTGGACCGCCAAATGACGGATATCCTGGCGCGCCAGGGGCCGGAATATGTGATGTATTGCTCCTGCGCGCCCGATACCCTGGCACGCGACCTGGCACGCATCATGCAGGCCGGCTACCGTCTCGAAACACTGCGCATGTTCGACATGTTTCCGCGCACCATGTATTGCGAATGCCTGGCCGGCCTGCGGCGGGCTCCGGCGCCTTGAGCGCTACGCCGTCCATGCCTCCGGCGGCACTTCCGGGTGATGATAACGTTTGCGTCCGATGGTGGAGCGTTGGAACTGGATGGACTCCTGCGGACAATATTGCAGGCACCGGAAACACATCTCGCAATGCCCCTGCCAGACCGGAAGCTTGTCCCTGATGATAATATTTTCCACCGGACAGATGCGCGCGCAGAGGCCGCAACCATTGCACCGTTCATCTGAATTGAATTTCCGGTCCTCGCCTTGATCCAGCGCATTCATCAACGGACACAACATGGCCCAGAAGCGGCCTATGAGCACATTGCTTTCCCAGGCTTGCCGGGCGGGATCCCGGATCACGGACGCCACCTCCTGTAAACGCTTGCCGGCCTGTTCAAACAGACGCTGCTGCTTTGCCGGAGCAGCGGCTTCACCCAGGGGCGTGTAATTGTTCGGCATCCGGATGCCGAAACCGCCGCGCACCCGCAAACCGCGCCGGAGAAGAAGTCGCCGGCCCACTTCCAGCGACCCGGCGCGCCACAAGGCAAAATTGGCCACCAGGTGCAAGTCCGTGGCCTGTTCCAGCGGCGCTTCACTCAGAAAGCCCTGCACGATTTTCGGCAGCCTGGTGGCATAAGCCGGATATACCACAATCGCCCTGGCAGGCGCCGGCCGGCCGCGCCAAACGCCGGCGGCGATTGATATCAGCTCACTCTCGCCCAGGATTTCACCCAGTGACCGCGCCAGCCACAGGCTGTTGCCCGTTCCGGAAAACCAGTAGATGTCGGTTGTCATATCCCCGCCCTCCCGGCCTGAGTTGTTGATGATGCCCTGTTTTTACAACCTTCGGAGCTTCCTGGCAACTCTATTCCGCCGTCCGTGATTATGTAAAGGCAGCCATGTCGAGGCCGCGGTTTGGTGGCCGCCAATAATAATTGACAGCCGCCGCTCCTTGCGCAATACTCCCCTGCCAAAGCCGTATACAGGATCCGCGTCGACAATTCATCATGGGAGTAAACTGCATGCACAGGATTACAGCGTTATTTTTCATTCTGATCATTGGCGCCGGCATGGTCGGCGCGACGGAACAACGGCATCGTCTGGGCGGCGGCGCACATTACTGGCGCACCATTGATCGCATCAAAGATGATGATTACAAACTGGACGACAACGGTGTGGCATGGCTGGTGTCATACCAGTTCGCGCCCGCAGCGCTGGTGAAATTCGAGGCTGACGTTGAAATTTTCCCCAGCGGATTCGGCGGCTACGACAAAACCACATTCGCGCCGCAGGCCTATCTGGTGGTCGGGTCCGGCCTGTATGTCGCCGGCGGTATCGGCATCAACTACGCCGACGGTAAATTTGCCGATGATCCGTTTTATGCCATTCGCGCCGGATTGGACCTGGAAGTTCTGCCCAGCCTGCACCTGGATATCAATGCCAATTACCGGTTCATCGACTGGCAGAACATCAAGGAACTTGACAAGCACATCAACACCGACACCATCACACTTGGCGCCGCCTTGCGCCTGGCATTCTAAGCCCCTGCCCCAGAGCCGGGACCGCACGGCCAATATGAATCCCATAGCCATTTCGGTTTTCGATATCTTCAAAATTGGACCGGGGCCTTCCAGTTCTCACACCATCGGCCCCATGGTGGCTGCCGCCCGGTTCCAGGAACTGGCCGGGAAATTGACGGCGGCCGACCAGGCCCGGGCCACGAGCCTGCAGGTGGACCTCTTCGGCTCGCTGAGCGCGACGGGTAAGGGCCACGGAACCGATCGCGCCGTCGCGGCCGGCCTGCTGGGCTGGCGGCCGGATGCCTGCGATACGGATCAGGTCGCCGCCCTGCTGCAAAATCCCGACCAGGTTTACCAGTTCACCATGCCGCAGCGCCAGATCGGCTTCCGCGCCGCTGATATCCGGTTCGCCAACACGCATCCGGACACCCCTTACGCCAACACCATGGTGTTGCGTCTGCTGGCCGGCAGGGACATACTGCTGGAAAAGGAATGCTATTCCATCGGCGGCGGTTTCGTGCTTTATAAGGACGAGCCGGAACCGGCGCGCCCCACGCCGCGGCATCTGTTCAGCAATATGACCGAGTTGAAGCGTCTGTTGAACGACAACGGCCTCTCGCTGGTGGAACTGGTATTGCAAAATGAAGAGGCCCTGACCGGCCGCTCGCCCGCTGATGTCTGGAAGGGTCTCGATCAAATCTTGTCCGTCATGGAAGATTCCGTGGAAAGCGGCATCAGCCGCAGCGGGATGCTGCCCGGCACGATCAAGTTGGCGCGCAAGGCGCCCACGCTTTACGCTCGCGCGCGCGCCATGCGCAACCATCCCGACCGTTTCCTGGTGCTGCTGAACGCTTATGCCCTGGCGGCCTCGGAGGAAAACGCCGCGGGCCGCCGTATTGTCACGGCGCCGACTTCCGGCTCCGCCGGAGTGTTGCCGGGTTTGATATACATGTTGAAGGCCCAGGTACACATGCCGCAGCAGGCCCTGCGCGAAGGCCTGCTGGCGGCTGCCGCCATTGCCTTCATCGCCAAGCACAATGCCAGCATCTCAGGGGCGGAAGTCGGCTGCCAGGGCGAAATCGGGGTGGCCTCGGCCATGGGCGCCGCGCTGCTGAACCAGGCCTACGGCTATTCCATCAACTTCATTGAAAACGCAGCGGAAATCGCGCTGGAACACCATCTGGGCCTGACCTGCGATCCCATCGGCGGATATGTCCAGATTCCCTGCATCGAACGGAATGCCGTCGCCGCGGTAACAGCCTACAATGCCTATCTGCTGGCCTCGGCCGGCGACCCCCAGAAGCAGAAGATCACCC
>JAIVGW010000287.1 GCA_020201415.1 Lentisphaerota bacterium | reverse complement strand
CCATGCGGCCGGATGCGGGCGCTGTCTCAAGCCGGCCCTGGGCCCACTTGCGCAGCCGGTAGAGCGTGGCGAAAATGAATGCGGGGGCCTCACCGCCCTGGCCGCCCAGCAGTTCGCTGCCCCGCCGTACATTGTCCATCATCCAGGCAGGCAATCGCAGGTGGTAGGGATTGCGTTTGACCTCGCCGGTGTGCAACGCCAGCGCCGTGACCAGGTCGGCTATGTCGGCCACGCTTGATTCTATCATCAGATTGGGCTTATCCATGGCCGCCCAGTACTCCGTCTCGCAGACCCAGCAGCAGAAGTCCTTGCCGGCGCCGGCCAATGCGTCGGTCACCAGCGCCTGCACACCCTGGTGGGTGCTGTTGGCGTCAGCGGCATGCGGGAAGAATATGATGTCCGGCTTGTGCAGCCGCAGCAGTTCCAGAATGTGGTTGACGGCCTCGTGCCAGGTCTCAGGATCCGTGGTCCTTGTTTCCGGCCTGATTTTCTCCAGGCCGTTTCCGGCAACGACGGAGGCGCCAAATCCAAGGTATTCGCAGGCTTGCTGCATTTCCGTCAGGCGCTCGGGCCGGCGATCCTTGCGGCTGCCGAGGGTGACGGCGATATTGATCACGTGCAGCTTCAATTCGCGCAGCAGGCGCAGTGGCAGCGCCCCGGTAATGCACTCGTCATCCGGATGCGGCGAGAACAATAACACTCTGCGCGCGTCTTTGCTGATGGTGGTGCGGTGGCGCCCGGCGCTGCCGCGCGCCATATTCGCGCTCACTCCCTCGCTGAACAGCCGCGCGTATTCCGCGACAAATTTATGGTGTGAAATTCCCATATGGCTCCCATCAACTGCGGCTGTAGATCAATATTATCAAACTAAAAAGAATATTAGCAAAGAGGCAGGGGCAAGCAAGGCAATAAAGACAGTCTTCAGCATAATCTTCCCAATATTAACCGCTGATTTTGAGTAAGACCCAGGATTTAAATGCGGAACATATTGCCGATCCGGCGTCCCAGTAGTTGTCCGGCGCAGATCAGGGTGGCCAACAGGAACAGCATGGCCCAGACGCCCATTGCGGCGGCAATGTGCCGCCCGGCGCCCAGCAGTTGCGAGAGTTCAAAAAGGGCCTTGGTGATTGGAAAATGCATCTGGCGCTGGGCCAGCATCAATGAGTCTGAGACCTCCAGCATGGCGAAACTGAAGGCCAGCAGGCAGCCGGCCAGCAGATGCGCCCGGATCAGCGGCAGGGTGATGCGGCCGATGGCGCGTAGCGGATGGCAGCCCAGGCTGGCGGCCGCCTCTTCCAGGGCCGGGGGGGTCTGCTGAAAACCGGCGGTGACGGAGCGCACCATGTAGGGCAGGCGTCGTACGGCGTAGGCGATGATCAGCAGCACCGCCGGATCGGCGCCGGGATTGAAAGGCGCGAGCAGCCGCCCCGGCTGGCTGAGGGCCAGGAAGCCGAAGGCCAGGATGATGCCCGGGACGGCTAGCGGCAGCATGGCCAGGGCATCCAACAGACCGCGCCAGCGCCAGTTGGTGCGGGTGGTGGTATGGGCGATGACGATGCCGATGATCAGGTCCAGCAGCATGGCCAGTGAGGCGTATTTCAGGCTGTTGCGAATGGCCGGCAGGGTGATGTCGTGGCTCAGGGCGTCGAGGTAATATTTTCCGGTCCAAACCGTCGGCAACACACTGCGGTACCAGGCCTGGCTGAAACTGTTGAGGATAACGCCCAGGTGGGGCAGGGCGCCCAAAAACAGGACCAGCAGGAACAGCATGGTGGCGCCCAGGGCGTGGCCGCCGGTCAGTCGCTGCTGCGGCAGCGGGGCGCCGGGCCGGACGCTGGCGGCATGCGCCGCGCGCCCGAAGAGCATGCGACCCACGGCATACAGGGTGGCGGCAACAGCCAGCATGATCACCACCAGCGCGTAGGGCATGGGGCTGGCGCCGATGTCGCTCAATCCGTCATAAATCTGCACCGCGGTGACCCGGCTGTAGTCGAACATCAGCGGGGTGCCCAGTTCGGTGAAGGACCAGATGAAGACGATGATGCCGCCGGCGAACAGTCCGGGGGTGATCAGCGGCAGGGTAATGCGCCGGAACCGGCGCCAGCCGGTGCAGCCGAGATTTTCCGCGGCTTCCGTCAGGGAGTGATCCATCCCGCTGATCGCGGCCTGGGCATTGAGATAAAACACGGGGTACAGGTGCAGAGCCGTGGTGATGGCGACGGCCCAGAACCGGCCGTGTGCCAGCCAGTCGACGACATTGTGCCATTCGCGCAGGCCGCAGGCCACCAGCAGGGCGTTGATTGAGCCATAGCGGCCCAGCATGTGCGCCATACCGATGGCGCCGACAAACGGCGGCAGGATCATGGGCGCCAGGATTGCCAGGCTCAGCCAGCGCCTGCCGGGAAAATCGTAATGCGCCCCCAGCACGGCCAGCGGCAGTCCCAGCAGAACCACCACCAGCGTGGTGGCGCAAGCCAGCGCCAGGCTGTTGAGCAACCCTTCGCGGTAAATCGGGTTGCGCAGCGCTTCGATCAGGAAGACCGCGGTCGGACGGCCATCGCTGAAAAGACCGCCGCGCAGGGTCTGGGCCAGCGGCCAGAGGAAAAATACCCCCAGCAGGGCCAGCACAAGCAGGGCCGGCAGCCGCTTGATGATGGAGTCGGATGTGATTTTCATGATGCTCCGGATTGCGCCAGGTCGGCCGCCTGGCGATAGTTGTCACGGAAGAAGATCACCCATTCGCGCGCCAGCCGGCTGGCTTCCAGACGGTCGCCCAGGCGTTGCAGGGTGCCCTCCAGCGCCGGATATTCCGCATCCGGCGGCAGACGCTCCAGCAGTGCCATGGCGCGGGGCGCATCGCCCGCGGCATGGATCGCCGACCAGGCGGCGGTCAGTTCATTGTGGGTGTCGAGACACATGGCCCTGATCAATACCCGGATCAGGCCGAAATAACGGGCCGTCCATTCCGGCCGGTAACGAAACCCGGCGGCTTCTTCGTAGGGCAGCGCTTCCGGATCGGCCATGTATTGCAGGTGTTCCGGGGTGTATTGATCGCGCCGCACCGGCAGGCGCCGCAAAGAATAACGGCGCGGCCCGCCTGCCGTTCCGGGCCGGTAATTCCACAGTTGCTGACCCTGGGGGCTGAGGCAGAATTCTATAAAGACTTCCGCCAGATCATGGTGTGGCGCGCCGCGCAGCAGGCTGATGGGATCGACGGAAATGGACGAGCCGGCGGCCGGTGTTAGGTAACGCATGCGCTGGGAGCCCTCGTTGCGCATGACGGTTTCACTTTCAAAACGTCCGTAAAAGTCAATGCACATGCCGGCCGCGGCATTGCCCTGGGATACATCCATGGGCACCTTGCCGGCGGCATCAGTGAAGTAACGGGCGTTGGCGCCGATAGCGCGCAGCAGGCGCAGGGCGCGCCGCCAACCGGCTGCCAGGGAGTCCTGATCCTCCGGCCCCGTACCCAGTTCCGCCGCCATCTGTTCCTGGATCAGCATTTCAAAGGCCTTGTTGATCGAACCGCTTTTGGTCGGATCGGCCAGGGCCAGCTGTCCGAAATAGGCAAAGTCGGACAGGTCGGACCAATGGGCGGGGGTGGGTGCGATTGCCAGGGTGTCGATAACATCGGTGTTGTAACATATGCCAAAACTGGAGAGGCAGCAGCCGAACCAGTGATCCGCCTGGTCGTAGAACAGCTCGCCACCGAATTCCGCTGGTATGATCTCCGGGTCAAACCATTCCGGCCGGCGGCGGCGGATGGCGGAGGGTTGGGTGTTGCCGTTCCGGGCCTGGCGGGCATGATCAAACTGGCCGCCGCCGAACAGCAGGTCGATGCCGATGCCCTCCAGGCCGACTTGTCGAGCGGCTTTGAATTCGCTGTCCAGGTAGCGGGCGATTTCGCTGGTGCCGCCGATGTTGCGCCATTCGATGACTACCGGACGGCCGAAATGTGCTGCATGCCAAGCGCTGAAGGCGGTTGCGAACTCGTAGCGCACGGCTTCGTTATGCGGGCTGATGATCACCAGGCGCAGGGAATTGGCGGCTGCCGGCGGGCGCCGCGGCCGCAGCAGGAAGGGCACGGCCAGCAGGACCGCCAGCATGGTCAGCGCCAGGATCAGCGCGGTTCTGTTATGGTTTGATGACATGTCCCAACCCCTGCGCAGTCAATTTTCAAGGGGTATTAAACGAACAGCAGATGGCCGAAATAGTCCGGGCGGTGAAAGTCCCGACGGGAGCTGTTGATTGGCGACCAGGTCAGCAAATGGGGATGGGAAGTGCGGGAGGCGCATTTGTAAAAATTACCATGCCACTCAACTCCCGGCGCCGGCTTGGCGATAGGCGCGTATTTTTGCAATACCGCCAGCGGCAGGCGGCATTCGATGGTCCAGTCTGTGGGACGGTCGATTTCCGGATCAATCATGCGCGGTAATTGATGGAAAATCTCCACCTGGCGGCAGTCTGCCGGATCGATTTTTGTGGGTTTGCGCGGGATGGTCTGCCAATGCAGCAGCATGACGCCGCCGCAGTTGATCTCCAGATTGAAGTAGCCCGGTTGGGCCGGAGCTCCCGGGGTGAAGAAAAATTCCACGCAGCTGTCCTGGCACACATTGCCGTGGAATTCCTGTTCGGTCACGGCGCGCACGTAGCGGTCCTGCACATGAAATATCAGATAGACGGCCTCGCTGTCGTAACAGAGACGGGCGCGCGTGACGGGGAAATGTTCCGGGCGTTCGCCCATGAAGTTGTCCAATTGCAGCGCCGGCACATCCTGCCAGGCCGGTTTATTC
>JAIVGW010000286.1 GCA_020201415.1 Lentisphaerota bacterium | reverse complement strand
AGGAACACCACCGGAACCGGACGTTCAAGGATGAGTATGTCGACTTTCTCAAGAGGTATAGCGTAGATTACGACGAGAGGTACTTGTGGGATTGAATACGGCTATGTCACGCCCTTTCAGGGCTCATGGATGTGGGATGGGACGCAGCTCCAGGGCGTTGCCCTGGGCTGGTATGTCACGCACCTTCGGGGCTTCAGCCGAAGGCACCACCAGCACTAGGGCGAGAAGGGGCAGGGCTCGTTTTTCGATATTTATTTTGTAGGCGCGGAATTATATTACGGAATCTCAGCGTGGGCGGACCTGCGCAAGTAGCTCAAAATAATTATGATAAAATCAAAGAAGTCTTTCTGCTTGCTTGAAAACATTGTTTTTGGATAGCATTAACGATGACCAAAGAACGTTTCATTGCCGGAATCTATAATTACTGCGACTACTGGTGCGAACGGTGTGCCTTTACCCAGCGGTGCCGTAATTTTGCGTCTGGCCGCGTTGAGCGACGGCAATCTAAATCCGGCGGCGTTGAATCACCTTCCAACACCGATGCGACGAATGCGGCGTTCTGGAATGATCTGGCAGAGCGGCTTCGTGAAACGACGATCTTTGGTAAGCATGAGTCTGACGACGTACCACAAGACGATTTCGTCGCCGATGACGGTCCGGATGACGCTTGGTCGGCGCGTGAAGAAATGCGGCGCAAGGAGCTGGAGTGTCACCCACTTGTGATCATGTCGCGCGATTACATGATGCGGGTGAATGCATGGCTGAAGACGGCCGACGGCGATTTAAAAGCCGTTGCCCGTGGGCTCATGGAAGATGCGGGAAATCGTTTCAGCACGGGTGATGTCGAGGAGCAAGCCCGCGAAATTGGCGAAATGATCGAGGTTGTTGTCTGGTATCACACCTTGATCTCCGCCAAATTGGGACGGGCCGTCCACGGGCTTCTGGAGCATGACGACTTTGAGGGCGACTATGCGGCGATCATTGCCGCATCGCTAAACTCGGACGCCGACGGCTCTGGCAAGGTCGCGCTGGTTGCGATTGAGCGATCCATCGCTGCCTGGCTGAAATTGCGCGACATTCTGCCCGCTCAGGAGTACACGCTCCTTTCCATGCTGGCGTTGCTTGATCAGATGCGGCGCCGGCTCCAGATTGACCTGCCGGACAGCGTGACGTTTCGCCGGCCGGGATTCGACGGTGAAGACGTTGGGTTGTTTGATTAGGCGCCCGGCAGAAGGATTGCGACTATGGGATATTTACGTTTCTGGCGACGGATCAAGATTGCGCCGGGGCTGACGCTCAATCTGAGCAAATCCGGCGGATCGCTGTCGTTCGGGCCGCGGGGAGCGAAGTTCACGGTTGGCCCGCGTGGGCGTCGGGCCACGGTCGGTATTCCGGGGACGGGGTTGTTCTACACCCAAACGGCGTCGGGTGGACGGCGCAGGTCGGGCCGCCGGGCGAAAACTGCGCAGGCGCCGGTTGTGCCGCCGGAGGATCGTCTGACGCTGGGGTTCTTTAAGCGCTTGGTGACGCCGGCCGGCGAGCAGTCGTTCGTGAAGGGATGTCGGGAGTTGGCGCAGGGCCGCTCCACGGTGGCGCTGCCGCATTTCGCGGCGGCTACGCATCTGACGGACGGCGCGTTTGTGGCCGGGTTTCTTTATCTGAAGCAGGAACACACGGACAAGGCGATCCCGCTGCTGGAGCAGGCTGCCCGGGACTATCGCGAGCTTGGGCGCTATTTCGGCAAGTACGGCCTGATGCTGACGCTCAACCTGCCGATCACGGAGGAGGCGGAGGCGCATGTTGGTTCCACACTGCGCGGAGCCCTTTTGACGCTGGTTGAGGCCCACCAGATGGCCGGGAACTGGGAATCAGCCTACCAATGCCTGCAGCGGTTGCGGAAGCTGGAGCCTGACGATGCCGTGATCCTGCTCTCCATGGTTGAGCTGCTCTGGCAGGCTAACCCTTCGACTGAGCTCAGGGCAGGTCACGGCAACTCTGCGGCTGTGATCAGTGCAAATGCGGAAACCTGCCGGCACATCGTGAAGCTGACCAGGGACGTCAGCAATGAGTCCTATGTCCATACGGCGTTGCGTCTCTACAAGGCCCGCTCGCTCAACGGCCTGAATATGCACAGCGCCGCGCGCGATGTGCTGACCAAAACGCTGCGCCGAACTAAAGATCGGCCGGGGGAACTCATGCTGGCCCTGCGTTACGAACGCGCTCTGGCTTACGAGGGCCTGGGCCAGTCGAAACGCATGCGGTTAGACCTGGAAAAGATTTTTGCCGCGGACCCGGATTTTGAGGATGTGGCGGAGCGGTTAGAAACATCCACTGGCATTGGGCCCAGGCATTCATGATACTTGAATTTTGCACGAATATAGGCGTTGACATGATTTTAAGGTAAGGAGGCATACCCGATGGGAGTAACGATTCATTATCGCGGGACCATTGATGAACCGGCGCGGATACGTGATCTTCAGCGGGAATTGGCGGACATTGCAAAGAGCATGGGCTGGGTCTACAGCCTGCTGGACGATGACTGGACCGTGCCGCCTAGTGCAGCATTGGTGCGTGAACATGGCTCCGCAACAATAAAGGGTCACTTGGGGTTGAAAGGCATTTCTATTTCGCCGGATGGCGGCGGTGAATCCTTGTCCTTCTTCGTTGACGCGGATGGCCGGCTCCGGTCGGTCATGGACCTGGTACTGCAATGTGAAGGCCAGACACGCCAGGAAAACGCCTGGGTCTTCATGAAAACGCAGTTCCTGACGCCTGACATGCATATCTGGATCGTCGGATTGCTGAAGTACCTACAGAAAAAATACTTCTCCAATCTTGAAGTCGACGACGAGGGTGGTTTCTGGGAAACAGGCGATCGCCCGGCGCTGGAAGCGAAGATGCGCCTGCTTAACGAAAAGATGGATGAGTTGGTCAGTGACCTCCAATCGGAATCGCTTGGCGATCTTTCGGGACTGTCTGCCGAGGAAATCGCCTCTCGACTCGAAGATTTCCTGAAGGAACGACAATAAAAACGTTTTAAGGCGATGGGCTGCCACTTCATGTTAGAACCGTATTTTGCCCGGCCAAGGCATGATCGATTGGGCCTAAATACTTTGGGTGGGATGTTGTGAAGGCCAATATGTAAGGCCTGGATGCTTTAAGGCCTGGATGCTTCGCTTCGTCAAGACCTATCCAGGCAACAGTTTGCGATAAACAAGGTGGCTGTTAGAGCCGTTAGACCGACTTTCCGCATTTTTGTCATGCAGTTAATCCAAAGTTGTTTTAAGATGGACAATAAAAGAACAGAGCCCCGCTTACAAGACCGTTTGATAGTCAAAAACGGCGGCTAAGGCCTTTCTAGAGGACGAATTAGGCTTTAAAGTGTTAATTATCTATGATTTACCGATGCGAATCGTCGATGTCCGTATGTCAAATCGTCGATGTCAATCGTCGATGTCCGATGAGAATCGTCGATGTCGTCTATTTGTTTTTGATCTGCCAGGATAGCTCCTAATGCCGTTATGTGAATTAAAAGACTTGGTCAGATTTGGCGAAAAGCTGTTGCTGCAGCACGGTTTGCGCCCTGTGGATGCCCGCTTCATTGCCGGGAAGGCTACCGTTACCGAGGCGGCTGGTATCAGCTCGCATGGCGTCATCATGTTGAAGCGCATCTTGACCCAACCGGGTGTCAGCAATCCGCGCGCCCAACCCGGAATCATGCTGAATCGTGGCGCTATGGCGCTGATCGACTGTGAAGGCTGCTACAGCCAGGTCGCCATGCGGCAGGCCCTTCTGTTGGGTGAGCGCAAGGCTGTAAAATATGGTTTGGGGATGATTGCCGTGCGCAACGGGTCATGGCTGGGAGGCTTGGCGGCTTATGTTTTGCCGTTGGCGGAGCGTGGGTTGCTGGTACAGCTTTGGGCGCAAAATTCCGTTTTCCAGGATTGTGTGCCTTTTGGCGGGGTGGACGCGCGTCTGGGCACAACCCCGGTGTGTCTGGCATTTGCCGTTGCCGGTCATCCGGTGCTGGCTGATTTTTCGACTTCGGTCATGTCCATGGGACGGACGATGCGTATGGCCCGGGACGGCCGGCGCGCAGCGGAACCGTGTTTTTTTGACCGGGCGGGCAACCTGACGGACGATCCCCGTGCGGTATTGGACGGTGGAGCGCTGACGCCCATGGGCGGGCCAATCAACGGATTCAAGGGGCTGGCTTTTTCCTTGTGGGCGGAGGCGCTGGCGGCCATGTCCGGTGGTCGCACCAACAATCCCAGGGCGCCTCAGCGTCAATGTTTCAATCTGCTGGTGATTGATCCGTCCATGTTTGGCGACATGCGGCATTATCAGCGCGAGATGCGCCGGCTCTATCGCTGGATTAGGAGCAGTCGACCGCAATTAGGCGGGGATGGCGTCCGCCTTCCGGGCGCGCGTTTCATGGCCAGCCTGGCCGATGCCCGTAGGCATGGCGTGACCTTGGACGATAAATTGCTGAAGATTCTGAACTGCCTGGCGGTTGAACTTGATGTCCCGCCTTTAAGGCTGAAAAAATTAAAATCGGCGGGTGTGGCAAAACGGAGTCGCCATGCCCGTTCGGAGAAAGGTCGGTAATTGCTATGGCTGAAGCTGTAGTTAGTCCTGAAAAACGCCGGCAATTGAATGAGCGCCTGCTGGAACTGGGTGTTTCTGAAAATGATTTGGTGGAGAAGTTCATCCTGGGCTCCGGCAGTGGTGGGCAGAAGGTCAATAAATCGGCCACCTGCGTTCAGTTGCGTCATGTCTCCAGCGGCATCGAAGTCAAATGTCAGGCC
>JAIVGW010000285.1 GCA_020201415.1 Lentisphaerota bacterium | reverse complement strand
CTCGGAGAGCCGTCCCTACCGCAAGGGGTTTGCAAGAACCCCAGACAGTTTTGTCAAATTTGAGGTCAGCGGAACGTCGGCCTCAAATTTGACAACATCTCCAGATTTTTATCTGCCACAGGCAGATCTGCCTGCGGTGGAGTCTCTGTGTCTCCGCGCCTCCATGGTGAGTTTTTCTCTCCCGGCAGGACGTAACAGTATGGTTACAGGAAACACAGCACTGTTTTAAGATCATAACGTATAGAATATCAGCAAGTTGCGTGATTGTATGACAATTAACGACCCACAGATTTTCCAGAGGAGGCATCAATAAAAAGTTTGTTTTGCTTGTCTTGCGCTTCCGTGCCTAATACAATCAAATAGATAAGTCAATGAAGCTGTTTCACGCTAAAGCTGGACAGGCAAAAGCAAAACCCTCCAGATTATAATTGAACCGCCGGTGTTTGCAACGGAGGGGTGCGCTCCGACGAAACCGTTGGGATAATGCAGGACGATTAATATTGTATGGATGATGTGTTTTACGAGGATCATATGATTAAAGCAGGCGCGGCACGGATTGATATTACTCCTGATTATCCGGTGTGGATGGATGGCATGATCAGGGCGCATCCTTCGACCGGGGTGCATGACCCCGTGTTTGCCAAGGCTCTGGTTTTTGGCGAGGATGACAATCCGGCGCGTTATTTCATTATAATTTCCCTGGATGTGTGCCTGATGGCGGCCGAGGAATGCGCCGCCATGCGCGCACAGATTGAAAAGCAATGGGGTGTGCCGGCCTCCCAGGTGATCATTGCCGCCATCCACAATCATTCCGGACCGGCGACGGTGGCCAAGTACGCGCCGCCCGCCGATCTGCCGCTGCGCGACAAATATCTTGAGCAATTGCGCGGTTGGGTTCAGAAGGCTGTGGCAAAGGCCTGGAAGGACCGGCGGCCGGCGCGCGCGGGTTATGCCTCCGGACATGAGGATACCATCAGCCATTATCGGCGCCTGCTGGCCGATGACGGACAGGTGGTGATGAACTGGGAGGAGTTTCCGCCGGAGCGTCTGGTGGGACCGCTGGGCGAAATTGATCCGGAAGTGGGGGTTTTGCGGTTTGTCGATTTGGCCGACGAGCAACGCAATCTGGCGGTATTGTTTAATTATGCCTGCCATCCCAACGTGCTTTCCGGCGACAATTATCTGATAACCGCGGAATATCCCGGCCGGGCGGAGCAGTTGCTGGAGCGGGAATTGGGCGGTCAGGCGGTGTTCGTCAACGGCGCCCAGGGCACCATGGACATTGACGGTTTGCGCGACCGCGACTGGGAGGGGCTGGAACGCATCGGGCAGGCTCTGGCCGGAGCCGTGCGGTCAGCCTTGCCGGATGCGGTTGCGCAGGATGCCTTGCCGCTGTGCGGCGCTACCGCCTTTTACACCGTGCCGGCGCGCAAGGTGTCCGACCAGGAGTTCGAATGGGCGCAGGGCATTTTGAAAGTCAGCCAGGGGATTGTCAAGCCTTTGGCGGACGGGGTGGGCGACGATTACAAGGCCAAGCTGCTCGACAGTTTGCGCAAGGTGCAGGACCAGCCCGTGCCGCTGGAGCAGGTTGGCATAGCCCTGGGCGATTGCGCCATCGTGAGTTTTCCCGGAGAACTCTTTACCGAGATCGGCCGTGAGATCAAGGCGCACAGCCCCTTCAAACATACCTGGCTCATCGGACTGGCCAATGGGAGTATTGGCTATGTGCCGACGCGGCGCGCCATCAAGGAGGGTGGCTATGCCGTTAGTGTGCGCCGGGTGGATGACGCGGCTGAAGATATCGTGATCAAACAGAGTCTGGCCCTGCTGAACCGGATGTATGCCATGGCCGGCGCGAATAAATGATTCAGCGCCGCGGGCGCGACCGTTGCCTGCCTGGCCTGGCCTTTGGGCGGGCGCGGGCGGCTTTGACATGTTTGGGACGCGCAGGTCGTCTGGCCGGCGCCGCCCGTTTGGCTGGCGGTCGTTTGGCCGGCGCCGCCTGTTGGCCTGACCGTTGTGCGCCGCGGGGGGCTTGCGCCGGACGCGCCGGACGCCCGGTGGGCGCCGGATGTGTCGGTCCGTGGCGGTTGACGGTTGCCACGCGCGGCTTGAGTTGCAGTACCAGCGGCGCGCCTTCCAGGTTGAATTCCCGACGCAGGCTGTTAAGCAGCCATGTTTCATAGGGTGTCGTCAGCAGACCGGCGGCATTAACAAACAGCGTGATGCGCAGCGGCCGGACGCCCGTCTGGGTGGCATACAGTATTTTCAGGCGTTTACCCTTGACCAGCGGTGGTGGCGCATGTTCCGTGGCCTTAATGATGGCCCGGTTCAACGGACCGGTGGGCAGTTGACGACTCGTTTGTTCGGCCAACCGGGCGGCCAGTTGCAAAGCCTTGAAAATGTTGAAGCCGGTATGGGCGGAAACGCAGACCATCGGTGCAAATTTTAAGAACGGCAAGGCTTCCTGAACTGCCGCGACACCGACGGCCGGGCGGCTCTCACGTCCGACCAGGTCCCATTTGTTCAGGGCCAGAACAATCCCCTTGTTGTTTTCCGTGGCCATGCGGGCGATTTTTTTGTCCTGGGCCGTCGGGCCGGCCGTGGCATCCATGACCAGGATGGCCACATCGGCCCGTTCCAGGCGGCGGGCCACATAATGCAATCCGATGTGGTCCACCGCCTCGCGCAGCCGGCTGACGCGCCGGATGCCGGCGGTATCGGTGAGGATGCATTTAAGTTCACGGTCCTTCACCTTCAGCGTGATGGGCACATCCACACAGTCGCGGGTGGTGCCGGGCAGATCGGAAACAATCAGCCGCTCATCCGCCAACAGGGAATTGATGAACGATGACTTGCCCACGTTGGGGCGGCCCAGGATGGTGATGCGCAGCGCATCGTCGAGGGCGTCGGCGCTGTTGTCCGGCGCGGGCAGTGCGGCGGTGACGGCCCGCATCAGGGGCGTGAAGCCGCGATTGTGCAGGGCGGAAACCGGAAAGACGGGGAAACCCATACGGTGAAATTCACCAAGAGCGGTTTCGCGCATGTCATTGTCCGCCTTGTTGGCGGCGAGAAAAACCGGCTTGCCGGATTTGCGCAGGAGGTTGGCTGACTCCAGGTCCAGCGGCAGGATACCGGCCTGCAGGTCAACGACCATGATGACCGCGCTGGCTTCGTCCAGGGCGGCCCGTACCTGGCGTTGAATGGCGGCTGTGACGCCCTGGCGGGCGGCATCCGAAGACGTCAGATCAATGGAAGGCGGCGCGCCCAGTCCGCCGGTGTCGACTAATTTGAAGGTGTGCGCGTCATGCTGTATGACCTGTTCCAGGCGGTCGCGGGTGACGCCTTCGGCGTGGTGGACGATGGCCAGGCGCCGGCCGATCAGGCGGTTGAAAATGGCCGATTTGCCCACGTTGGGGCGTCCGGCAATGATGACCGTGGGCAGAGTGGATGGGGGCATGGTTTTCTTTCCGGTACGGGGTTGGGGCATTGAAAAACTACGTTTGAAAGTTATACTTGATCAAATATCCCGCGGCGCCTTTTGTTGAAAACGAGCGATGATCGCGGAAATTTCGCGGCTGCAATGGCTGCGTTCGCTATGGTCCAGAATCACCCGCCAATACAAGGCGACCCCCAGCAGACCGCCGCCGGCGGCCAACACGCAGCGCAGCGTCAGCGACGTGGTGACCGCCACGCCGGCCAGTACCGCGAGGCTGTACAAGGCCATACCCAGCAACTGCCGGATGGCGGGGGCGGTGGCCGGCATCCGGCGCCGGGTCAGCCAGAGCATGATCAACAGGTCCAATCCGGCACGGGCAAACCAGGCCATGCCGGCGCCATTGATGCCCAGGTAGCGGATGCAGGTGGGCGCCAGAATTACATACAGGAGCAATTCCGCCAAATGCAGGCGCGCGGGCATGTCCGGTCGGCCCGCCCCCTGCAGGAAAGCGAAGGGGACATAGGCCAGGCCGGCCAGGAAAACCCCGGCGGCCAACCAGCGCATGACCGTGGCGCTCCGCGCGGCAAACTCGGCATTCAACCACAACTGCAACCCTTCCGGCGCCAGGGTGACAAGCGTCAATGTGGCGGCGAAAAGCAAAGGCGGCAGGTATCGCAGCCCGCGGCTGAACAGGCGGGCGCTCTCTTCCGGCGCATGCTCTGCGCCCGCGGAAAAGGCCGGGAACAGGACCGAGACCCAGGCCCGGGGCAGAATCAGCAGCTTGATCACTATTTCCGCGGGCGTCACATAATAGGTGACGGCGGCGACGGATAGCACGGCGCCAACAAAAAATCGGTCCATATGCGCCATCAATGGCATGGCCAGGTTGGAAACCGTCAGCCAGCCGCCGAACCCGGCCAAAGGCCGCACAAGCTCGCGGCGCAGTTGCGGCCGGCAGCGCAATTCAGGGATCTTATACAGGCAAAGCAGGAGGAAGACCGTGGTTTCCACCAGGCGTCCGACCAGTAAAATGGCGACGACATAAGACAGGCTGTTGGAAAACGGCAAGACGCACAGCGGCCCCCAAAAGGTGAAACTGCCGGTGGGAATGCGTACGAAATTTATGGCGCGGAAATATTGATGCGCCTCCAGCATGCCGATCAGGCCGGTGGTGGTGATTACTACCGGCATGCTGGCGGCCACGATGTAGAAGGATCGCAGGGCCTCCGGTTGGAGGTGTGCAGGGATTTTCAACAGATGGCCGGCCAGGGCGGGCGTCGCCAGCGCAATGCCCAAGCCCAGCAGCAGCCCCAGCCCCAGCATCATCAGCATCGCGGTCCAGAACAGGCGCGGTATGTTGTCTGTCTGTCCG
>JAIVGW010000048.1 GCA_020201415.1 Lentisphaerota bacterium | reverse complement strand
CCGATGATGGGCTTGATACCGCGGGCCTTGGCTTCCTTGTAAAACTCCACCACGCCGTACATCACACCGTGGTCGGTAATGGCCACCGCGGGCATCCCGGCCTGTTCCACCGCCTGCATCAGCTGATCAATTCTACAGGCGCCATCCAGCAGACTGAAACTGCTGTGCAAGTGCAGATGAACAAAATCGTCTTTTTTCATAAAGCCATAAAAAAACGGCAACCGGCCTGAGCGAATGCATTCTCACAGACACACCCGCTCCGTGACCGGCGTATGATGAAATCAAGAATTGCGCAAATCCGCCCCCTGTAACTCAGGGAGTCTCTTTGAGGACAAAATTGTCCAGCAGCAACTGACTGTCGCCGGGCGGCAGATTGAAGAGCAGGCTGAAAGTCAATTCCGTGCCTACTTTCTCCCCGGGACAGGTAAAGCGCTGGGTATTGTTCTGCCACATGGTGGAAGAACGGATATCACCGGTGATTTCCCGCCGCTCATGCCGGGGCGGCTGATTGGCGGTGCCGGGGAAAGTTTCATAACCAACCAGTTCCCAGGACGCCTGGCGGCCCAGGAAAACTGATGAAAAGGAAAACTCATATTTTGAGCCGATTTTCATCTTTAGGAAGCGGTTTTTAGGACCGAACCGGCGGGCGCCCTCGACTTTGAGATTGTAAGGATCCGACCGGCTGCGGGTCCAGCCCAGGTAATCCTTGACATAACGGAAGTAGATGAAGGTATCCCCGTCCACGGGCTGGACGGTTGGAACCCCGTGTCGGATATTGGCCTCCCGTGAAGCGGTCAGCAGCACCGCGGCATTGCAACCCAGACCGTTCCAGTCCCAGGCGCCATGCCCATGGGTGCCCAGACTGTTGTCGCGGCCGATTCCGTTCCACCAGTTCTTCGGCGCCATCAAATCCTTGTCCACATTGACACCCTTGATGGGCTCAGCCTTGGGATATTTGGGTTCCGTCTTGGTGCCCTGGTTAAGCGCTATATAAATACGGCCGTCAGTATGCCCCAGCACCAGATCCACCAGGCCGTCTTCATTCCAGTCACAGGGATAGGCGTTGGACATCTTGGAAAACACTTTCTTGCCGCCAACATCCAAGTATTTTTCAAACTCCAGGGCGGCCGGACCCAGCGTGCTGCGGATAGCTGTTATCATGCGTGTCCCTTCAACGGCCTCACGGGTGCCCTTGTAGGCGCGCAACTCTCCGGTACGGGTACCGACAATCAGGTCGGGAATGCCATCGCCGTTGTAATCCGTCACCGCCGGCGTCAACTGTTCATAGCCCTCGCCGAAAGCCAGGAAAAACACGCGGTCGGTCACGAAGGCCGGACGATTACGCGATCCGGCATTAAGCAGCAACCGCACACTGTTGGCGGAATAGGTTCCTTCGCCCAGCAACAGATCCATCCTGCTGTTTTCATTCCAGTCCACCACCCACGGACTCATGTAGTTGCCGAACAGCAGCGGTTCACGCCCGAGAGTAATGGGGGGCAGGCGTTCCGCAGCCCGATCGACACCGTAGCTGGGATCGACATAGCGCGGCACACCCATACCGCGGGTGAAACGCGGTTCACGCCGGCTGCCGGTGTTTTCCAACACCACCACATCGCCGTAGAAAGTGCCGATCACAACATCCATCAACCGGTTGCCATTCCAATCGGCAACATTGATTTTGGAAGCCCAGCCCAGAAAAGTGTGTTGAAACTCACCCTGGGTGAACTGGGGATTGCCCGGTTCGCCGGAATTATAGAAAATCCAAAGAAAACCGTAGGTGTCGGCCACCACCAGGTCCGGCAGTCCGTCGTCATTCATATCCACAAAATTCGGAAATGACGACTGGGTCGTATTGACCATGCGCCCCACATCATTCAGCACCTCGGAACGATCCACCAGCACGCGCAGATGATTGTTATCGTCCACGCCGTCCCAGTAATTACCCAGCGGCTCGGTCTGGTCGCCGCGGTACGCGCCGGGAAAAAGATTGGCCTGAGCGGCGGCGGTGGAGGTCCAGCAGGCCAGCAGGCCCATCGTAATCATACGCATCAAACAACGGTATTTCTCAATATTGGTCATAAGTCATCATACCCATCGCCCGGCCCCTGCCGGCGGCTGGTTACTGGGAAGCGCCACCCGCTCCGGTCTGTTTCAGGCGCGGATCGGTGGCCGGCAAATCACGCGGCAGCAGCATGAAATGCTTCTGGTACCGCGTCAGCAAGTGCACTACGACATTAATGCCGAACCGGTAGGCGTTTTCAACTGTCTGGTCATTGATATTGCGATAAATCACACTGGTAATCTCGCGCGGCGAAGACAGATGCGGACCGCGCACATAACGCCACACCGGGTTTTCCGGTGTGCCGACATTGATGCGGCCCCACTCAATCTTGTTATCGCGTTTCAGGCGCGTTTCCCAGAGGTGCCCGTACCCATTCAGAGTGTAAAGAATGGCCATCTCGCCGTTGACCGTGATCTGCTCCACCGGCTCCTGGTAAAAATTCATCCCGGAAGGCAAACCGATATTGCGAAAAAACGTGTCGGAAAAAACCTCGTGGTCCATCGGTAGAATTTCAAATTCACGATCGGGGGTGACGCGTTTCATCTCGCGCCGGAATGCCACATCGAATCGCGATCGCCGGCCGGCCAGCGCGCTATCGGCCCAGACAGCGCCGCCCAAAACCAGATAATCCCGCAGGTTTTTGACCTCGGAGTCCAGCAGGGTAAAGTTTTTGTGGCCGGTAAGATAAACAAACGGGGGGCGCAAGGTGAAAAGCTGATCCGTGCCTACGTCCAATACTTCGGGATACAGATTGGCGTCCATGCGGTCATTCGACCAGGCACGGATCTGCAACATCATATTTTCCAATGAAGTTGGATTGCAATTCCAGTCGCCGTCCCTGTACTTGGCCTGGAAAATAGTGAACTTGGCGCGGACAGTGCGGCGATTGCCGACAACGCCCCAACCTCCCTGAAAGTCGCGCACATTGGCCATGCGCTGCTGCCGCGCCGCGCCAATCCTGCGGCTCATATCGGTCTCCACCTTGATATCACCCACATTAATGATCGGAGCAACCGGCGGGGTCGCGGTGCGCACAAAGGTAGAAGGCGCGGCCACGGTAATGCGCTGTACCGGTGCCTGGGCCATCGGTGAAACCTTGACCTCCTTGGTTTCAGCCTCGTCCGGCGGGCGGCGCGGCGGCGGCGGCGGCGTGGAAGGCGGCAATACCAGCAATTGTTCCACGCCCTCGAATGTGCCGCGCGTGGGCAGATAGGTGGAGACCACGTACCCGCCGAACGCTATCAGTATCAGCAGGTAGATCGCCAACGAGATCAGGAAGTAGCGCGAACGCAACAGGGCCAGCAGTAAAATCCACGGCCCGCGGCGTCTGGAAGCGTTTACCTCCAGGATCTCCAGATTTTTTTCAAATTCAATTGCCATGATAAACCGAGCCCGCTACTAGTTGGCGAAAAATGACAGATTCTTCACGCCCGTACCCGAGCAGGCGTTCAAAACATCGACGATGCGCTGCTGGCGCACGCCAGGCTGGGGATGAATCACCACCGGCTGTTTGTCGCCGAACAGCTCCAGCGCCTGCCGCAATTTGGCACGCACCATAGGCAGCTCCCGGTTGCCGGGGCTGTCCATCGGAATTTCATTACAGAATACCTGATTGTTTTCCGCAATGGCCAGAGTCAGCTCGATCGGCAATGACTCCTTGGATTCACTGGCTGACCCCGGCACCATCAGACCGAGATATTTTTCCTCGACTTTGATCTTCGCGGCCGAGATAAAATATAACAGCAGCAGGAACACGCAGTCAATCATCGGCCCCATCTGCAATTCGGCTTCGGCTTCCTTTTCTTCCTTGAAACGCATAAGACCCCGTTGCTTAGATATCCACCGGCACTTCCCGATCAAGCGTCGAGAACATCAGGTTGGGTACTTTGGCCATGGCTACAGCCGCCATTACCTGCTGGGTGAATTCATAGGGAACACGCCAGTCCGCCCGGATCACCACGCGAAAATTCTTGGCGGCCGCGCCGCGATTGGCGGAATCGATCATCGGCACCAGATCCCGCGCGTCCCACAACACATACGGCCCGGCCTTGAAAACAGCCTGGCGCTGCCCGGCGTCCCACTCGATATCCACAATGAAGCGGCCGGACTCATCCTGCTCCAACACGGCATCCTTGGCCTGCGGCAAGACCACGTCCTTACTGATGCGCTCGGAGTCCAGGGTGCTGACGCTGACGAAATACATCAACAGCAGGAACGTACAGTCAATCATCGGGCCCATAGCAATCGAGCAAGGAGGATCTTCATCCGCCGACCATTTGGATTCCTTCTTGGCCATGACAGTTTATTCCCAATCCATTTGCGTATTGCAATGCGGGCAAGCCTTTACGCCCACTTGAATGTCCTTCTTGCAGTTCGGGCAGGGGACCATTTCCACCTCTCCCCCCAGAGCGGCCGGCGCCTGGCCGACGCCTTCCCCGGTGACGATCTCAAAATCAGGCGGCAGGCTGTCGAAGCCGACCATATCTATCATCTGCACGAAATAATGCTAGACGACCTTCAGCCGGGCCAGCAGCAGGAAGTAAGCCATCATCGCCGGAATGGCCACCAGCAGCCCGCCGTAAGTTGTGATCAACGCCTCGCCGATATCGCCGGCCAGCTTGGTGGGATCGCCCACGGCGCCGCCGAAAGCCATCGAATTAAACGCGCCGATCATACCGGAAATCGTGCCGAACAAACCGACCATGGGACCGATGGCCGCCACCAGTGAAATATAGGAAAGCTTGATCTTGAAATTACTGTTTTCATTGGCCGCCGCTTCCACGCCGGCTTCCTCCACTGATTCGCGCCCTTTGGGAATCTTGGCGATGGCCGCAGCCAGCACACGTCCGAGCGGACTGGGATCCGCGGAAGCAACATTCCAGGCCTTCTGGTAGTCGCCCACCGAAAGCGCTTCGCTGACTTCGCGCATCAAGCCGTCAGGACAAAACATCCTTTTGCGCATGCGCACGAGCATTTCAATCAGAATGGCCGTGGCCCACACCGCCATACCCAGCAACGGCCACATGATAAAACCGCCCTGTTGGAAATAATCCATAAACGTTGAAGGCCGCCCGTCCGTCACATCCTGAGCCATCGCCGCCATCGGCAACAGCATGATGGCCGCCAACAAAATCCAACCGCCGGCCCGCAACTGGAAGCACCGCTTGCTCATGTCATATCTCCTTGATTTACAACTTACATTCAATATGCAACCACCTGCCCCACAGGTCGTCATCCATCTTCACGGATTTCCGCGGCAACGACATTGCGCAATTCCACCGCCCGTTCATTCAGGCTGTGGGTGGGGTAGTTTTCAATTAATTCATCCAGCAGCATGGCGGCCTTGGACGGCTGCTGGCGGGCAGCCATCAGGCTGGCACAACGATACAGCGCCTCCGGATAACGCCGGGGATCAGGATAAAGCGCAATAACACGCAAATAAGCCTGCTCGGCCTCCTCCGGTTGCTGGAGGCCTTCCAAGGCCTGGCCGATGGCCATGTAAACACCCGCCGACAGCGGTAATTGTTCCGCGGGCGGCTTCAACTGCCGGTCGTAGACCTCAGCCATTTCGCGCAGTGTTTCCAGCGCGGTATCGAAATTTTTCTTCTGCAGCTCTATTTCCACCAACCCCAGACGCGCGTCAACAGCCATGCTGCTGTCGGGATAAGCCTGCATGAAGACATTGAAGGCACGTTCGGCATTTTGAAAATCTTCGGAAAGCAGGGCGGCGCGACCGAAATAAGCCAACCCTTTCATGGCCCAGTCCAAATCCAACCCCTGGTATTGAAAAACGATGCGATCCAAACTCTGCCGCGCCTCGCGTATGTTGCCCCGTTCATAGGCCGCGATGCCGCGGGTAATGCTGGGGGGCGGAGCCACCTGCATCTGCACCACGGCGCCCCGGGGAATGTTGATCACACCAACCCCGCTGATCTCGAATTGGATGCCATCGGCGGTGACCGACTGCACCCTGCCGCGATAAGTCTGCTGCCGCGTCACCACTACATCCTGAGCTATTGACGCGCCGGTCCAGAACGTCGCCAGCAGCATTGTGCCGGCATACAGCCATATTCTTTGACGAATGTTTTTCATAAAGCAAACACCCCCGGCGTCCATGAACACCAGAGCCCGCAGGCTTGTGCCCCGGCGTATAAAAGACCATCGGTTTGTAATAAGGTTAGTCAGAGCGGAGGGAACTGTCAAACAAAAAAAGCTCCATGATTGATGTTGTTTGCGCTTCACAAAACCGCGACAGTCTGTTAACCTGCACGGACATTGGACCGCTGATTTATTTTTGCCCGGCCGCGGCGGCCGGAAGCGGGAAACGACCATGGCGCTTGGCGCGGCTTGCCGCGCAGGGAGGAAACAATGATGAATATAGGCAAAACCTGTTGCATAATCGCCATAGCAGGACTTTGCGGCCTGGCTGCCGGATACGCCAGCGCACAGACTTTTGACGATATGGCCATGTCCGCCGACGAAGCCATGAAGGCCGGCAATTATCAGGAGGCCATCCGGCTCTACGAACAGATTGCAGAACGCGGAGCGACTTACGAAAACATCATGTCCGTCAAATTCGACCTGGGCTGGGCCTATTACCTGGTGGGATCTTACGCCAAGGCCATCCCGCTTTTTGAAGATCTGTCCGGTGTGCGCGCACCCAGCGAAGCCATGAAGCAGCAATCCATCTACCTGATGGCCGAATGTCATGCGCGGCTGGCCGACACCCAGGATGAAAAGTCGCCCGAACGCAAGAAAAACATTGAAACTTCAATCGAACTGCATACCCAGTTGCAAAGAGACTTCCCGGACGGCCTCAACACCGCCCAGTCACTCTATGGCCGCGCTTACGCCTATTACCTCGACAGCCAGTTTGACAAGGCCAAGGAAGATCTGAAAGCGGTGATTACCCGCTTCCGTAACACCGCCACCGCCAACGACGCTTATTACCTGCTGGCCAGTGTATACAGCCAACAGGCGCTGAATGAAATCCGGCAGGGCCGGCGCGAGGCCGCTATGCCGCACATGGAGCAGGCCCGGGAAATCTTCAGCCAACTTTCCAAACAGCAGGGCAACCTGGCTATGGCCAACGACAGCATGTTCTCGCTCGCGGAAACCTGGTTTTCCGCCGGGCTCTATCCTGAGGCCATTCAATATTTCCGCGAAGTGCGCTCCAAAGCCGACGTCATGCAAAGCTTGCGCAAGATTCAGGAAGACCTGCAGGCCCGGTTTGGCGCCATGCTGGCCAGGCGCGAAGACACCCGCCAGGTGCAGAACGAACTGAGCCGGGTACAAGCCCAGATTGCCGCAGTGAGCGAAGCGCCCGACCGGATGCTGTCAGCCTACCTGCGCATTGCCGACGCCTTCTACCGCATGCAGCGCTACGACGAAGTGCGCGTCATCTGCCGTCACCTGCTGCAGTTCGCCGAAGGCGAACAACAACTCCAGGCGCATTTGATCATGGTAAACACCTATATTGAAGAACGCGACCCGTTTGCGGCCGCCGCGGAATTCGAACGCTTCCAGCAATCTTTCGGCACGGACGCCCCGATTGCCGAGAGCGTCAGCATGGCCATCGGACAGATATTCATGGCCAAGGACGATCTGGAAAACGCGCTGCAACACCTCGCCCGCAGCATTATGGATTACCCCGAAAGCAAAACCGTGGAGGACGCGTTGTTTCTGAAGTTCACCGCGGAATACATGCTGCAGGAGCATGCCGCCACCATTGCCACCGTCGATCAGTATGCCGAAAAATTTACCAAGGGCAAATATCTGCCCACCGGCTTGTATTACAAAGGCATGAGCCAGGACGAGCTGGGCGACACCGAAGCCGCGCTGGCTACCATGACCGATGTGCTGGACCGCTTCCCGAAACCCACCGAGCACTTTACCAACGTTGACGAAGTGGCCTTCCGCAAAGGCATCCTGCTGCTCAAGGCCGGCAAATCCGAGGAGGCCATCAGCCATTTCCAGGATTACATCGGGAAATACCAGGACAATGCCATGCTGCGCTCGCATGCCATGTATCAGCTGGGTGTGGCGTTGAATGCCGCCGATCGTTTTGAAGAAGCCCGGCAGGTCCTGCGCCAGATTTCCACCGACCACCCTGACGAGGCAATCGCCCCGACCGCCATGTTCCAAATAGGCGTCATGTATTTCGAGAAGGAACAGTTCGAGGAAATGGCTAAATTGATGAACGAATTGCTGGAAATCCACGCCGACAAGCCAATTGCCACGGATGCCTATTTCTGGCTGGGCTGGATCGCCAATCGCGACAATGACTACGTTACGGCGGCTGAAAAATTCCGCAAGGCCTGGGAAAACGACAAGGAAGGACCGCGGGCCGCTGCCAGCCTGTTTGCCATGGCCCAATCATTGAGCGAACAGGCTTCCGCCATGGGCCTGCCGACCGTTTTACCTGAAGCCCAGCGCAACCTGTTTCGCGAAATCCGGCTTGATTCCGCCCGGGCTTATGAAGATCTGTTGGCCATGTATCCGGACTATGAACAGGCGCCGGAAGGAATCGACGGCATCGCCAAAAATATTTTCGAATTGGTGCGCTACAAGCAGATTTCGGAAGAAAAAGCCAACGACTATTTCCAAGAGGCTGCCGCCCGGCAAGCGCGCCAGCCCCCGGTACAGGCGCAAATCCTCTTCGGTTACGGCAATTACCTGATGCAGAACCGCCAGCAGTCCGAAGCCCTCAAGATATTCAGCAAGGCCCTGGAAACCTATCCCAATGTGCAGGTTTCACCGGAAATGCTGGCTAATTATGCCGAAGCTTTGAAGGATGCGGGGGAATTGCAGGAATCCGAAAGTATTTACGTCAAGCTCATCGAGAACAACGCCGACAACCAACACGCGCTGGCTCCGGCCTGGTTCGGATTGGCGGAAATCAAATACCTTCAGGAACAGTACGATCTCGCCAAGCAATATTTCGAGAAAGTTCTGGACGAGTTCCCGTGGTATGAACGCGGACGCCAGGGACGGGTGAAACTGGCCATGATCCTGGAAAGACAACAAGACTATGCCGCGGCCGAGAAAATGTTCACCGAAGTCTGGGGCGAGGAGCGCGGGGAAGCCCGCATCGGTGCCATGCTGGGCGTCGCCCGCAGCCAACTGGCTCTGGCGGAACGCGCCCGCCGCGCCGGCGCCAGCGCGGATTGGCAGAACAACGTCCGGGTGGCATCGGAAAACCTGACGAAAATCACCGTGCTGTTCGAAGCCTATCCGGTGAGCAATTGCGGCGACTGGGCGGATAAGCTGGTTATTTCGATGGAGTCCTGGGCCGCGGCGCGGAACGGCGCGGCTTCAGCGTCATGGCGACTTCCGGACAGGTGAAAGGCGAATCGTATTTCGTGCAGTTGATACAGCCCATGTAAAGCTTGTGCATCAGCTTTTCCTTGGGCGTCTCGACGAAGCCTAGCCGCCGGAAATAGTCCGGTGAAAAAGTCAACACCACGATCTGGACAGGATGATATGTGCGCACGTGCCGGATGACCGCGCGCAACAATGCCGTCCCCACGCCCAGCCCCTGGCAATCGCGCGCCACGGAAACCGACTTGATTTCCACCGACGGCTCGGAAACCCGCCCGATTTCCGGCAGAATCTGCCAGGAAGCCGTGCCGACAATACGGCCCTTGAGTTCCGCCACCATGAAGCGGTCGATATTCTGAACAATGTCGCTGATTGCGCGCGGCAACACCTCGCGCGGGTGCTCCTTGATCACCTGGTAAATCTCGCGCACATCTTCAAATCCGGCCGGCCGGATGATATACTTACGTTGCTTCATGGTCACCTTGGTTGCTGAAGTAAAACTGTCGCTCATGCCTGATGAAATTGCCACAACCGGATCATCAAGTCAAGCCCGCCCGACAGTCCCTGTTTTGCGGACGGCAATCCCGGGATGAATGATAAACACCGCAAGCGGAAAACGGCGTCAAGCCGCTGCGCTCCAAAATATTATTTTCAGATCAAAACAATTAATCGTCCAGCGACTTTCGCCAGCGGGCAGCGGTAACGCGCAATAATGCGCGTTCATTCAGCAGCACCTGCTCCATGGGCATGTCCGGCGCATGCGTGGCCAGGGCGGCCTGGATGCCGTGCACCCGGTATTCGGCGGGATCGGCCTTGACCCGGCCGGCCAGCACCACCACCGGCACCCCCTGCTCCCGGGCCAGACCGGCCACCCCGGAAACCACCTTGCCCTGCAACGACTGGTTATCGAACGAGCCCTCCCCGGTAAGACACCAATCGGCGTCACGCAAGGACTCATCCAGTTTGCAGGCCTCCATGACCGTCGCTATTCCCGGGGCGAGTTGCGCGCCGAAAAAAGCCACTGCGCCGGCGCCCAGTCCGCCGGCGGCTCCGCCGCCGGGCAGGTTCAGCACGTCACAGCCCAGATCGCGCCGGACACATTGCGCCAGATGCAACAGGCCGTCTTCCAGCAATCCGACCATTTCGGGCGTGGCGCCTTTCTGTGGACCGAAAACCGTCGCCGCGCCGCGGGGACCGCAGAGGGGATTAGTGACATCGCACAACACCGTGATTTCCGTCCGCAGCCTTTGGGGCGGGGGAACAATTTTGGCGATTTGCTTCAGATGCCCGCCGGCGGCGGGCACGTCCCGGCCGTTATCATCCAGAAAACGCCAGCCCAGGGCCGCTGCCGCGCCGATACCGCCGTCCACGGTGGCGCTGCCGCCGATGGCCAGCAGGACGCGCTGCGCACCCTGTTCCACGGCCGCCCTGATCAATTCACCCGTGCCGCGGGTACTGGTCAGCAGTGGATTGCGTTCATGTTCCGCCAACAGGGGCAGGCCACTGGCCACGGCCATCTCGACCACCGCCATCGCGCCCTCTGGAAAC
>JAIVGW010000284.1 GCA_020201415.1 Lentisphaerota bacterium | reverse complement strand
GCAATGCCTGTGTGCGCAACGGGCAATGTGAGCTGCAGACCATGGCCGAGGAAATGGGCATCACCGAGGTGCGCTTCCCTTTCATGGGCGAGGAAAAGCCCCTGGACAAATCCACTGCCGCGCTGGTGCGCGACATGAACAAATGCGTCCTGTGTCGTCGCTGCGTGGCGGTCTGCCAGGAAGTGCAGGGTGTGGGCACATTGGCGCCACGCGCGCGCGGTTTCGAGACGGTCATTGGCGCGGGTGCCGGCGATAATCTCTGTGACGCGGTGTGCGTACAGTGCGGCCAGTGCTCGGCCGTATGTCCGGTGGGCGCGATTTATGAACAGGATGCAATCCAGGATGTCTGGCGCGCGTTGGACGATCCCTCCAAGCATGTGGTGGTGCAGACGGCGCCGGCGATTCGCGCCGCGTTGGGCGAGTGTTTCGGGCTGAAGCCCGGCACCTGCGTTACGGGCAAAATGGTCAGCGCCCTGAGGCGGTTGGGATTTGACAAGGTTTTTGACACCAATTTCACCGCCGACCTGACCATCATCGAAGAGGGGCACGAACTGCTGCAGCGTTTGAGTCAGGCGCTGGTGGAGAAAAAAGAGGTGGCCTTGCCGATGTTCACCAGTTGTTCGCCGGGCTGGGTCAATTTCCTGGAATACACCTTCCCGCAGTTGATTCCCAATGTTTCCACCTGCAAGTCGCCGCAGCAGATGTTCGGCGCCCTGGCCAAGACCTACTATGCGCGGAAAGCCGGTATCAAGCCGGAGGATATGGTGGTGGTTTCGGTCATGCCCTGCACCGCCAAGAAGTTCGAGTGCGACCGTCCGGAAATGAACGCCTCGGGCTTCAAGGACGTGGATTACGTGCTGACTACCCGTGAACTGGGCCGCATGATCAAGGAGGCCGGGATTGATTTTCCGAATCTTCCGGATGACGAACAGGATGTGCCCATGGGCATGTCCACCGGCGCGGCCGATATCTTCGCCAATACCGGCGGAGTGATGGAAGCCGCTTTGCGCACGGTTTATGAGGTGGTCACAGGACGTGAACTGCCGATGAAAGCTCTGCATATCAAACCCATTCAGGGTCTGAAGGGCTTGAAAGAAGCTGCCGTGCCCTTGACCGACTGCCTGCCGGACTGGAAA
This sequence comes from Lentisphaerota bacterium, assembly GCA_020201415.1. GTDB lineage: Bacteria > Verrucomicrobiota > Kiritimatiellia > JAAZAB01 > JAAZAB01 > JAIVGW01. Next base: position 3,683 of record JAIVGW010000284.1, on the reverse strand, counting down.
TTTCTGGAAGGTGTTACAGCCAAGGTGGCGGTGGCGCACGGTCTCTCCAACGCGCGCAAGATCTGTGAACTGGTGGCGGCCGGCAAGGGCGGGTACCATTTCATTGAGATCATGTGCTGTCCCGGCGGCTGTATCGGCGGCGGCGGTCAGCCGCGTATGACCACCGATGCGGTCCGCAAGGCGCGGATCAAGGCTATCTATAAGGAAGACGAGCATCGTCCCATGCGCAAGTCGCATGTCAATCCCGCGATTACCCAGATCTATGAAGAGTTCCTGATCAAGCCGCTGGGCGAGAAGTCGCATCATCTGCTGCACACGCATTATGCGGCTAAAGAGACGCAACCGGTGGCGCATTGAAAAATGTGTTGCGCGAGGTAGGGCGAGCCCTCCGGGCGAGCCGCTCTGGACGCAACTGGTGGCGCATTGAAAATGTGTTGCGCGGGCTGCGCGGGAAGGTGCGGTAATGCAGGATTTTGATCTGATAGTCCTGGGCAGCGGCGCCGGGCTGATGCTGGCCCGCGCTGCCGCGGAAAAGGGCCTGCGCACCGCGCTGATTGAATCAGACGCCTGCGGCGGCACCTGTCTCAATCGCGGCTGTATTCCTTCCAAGATGCTGATTTATCCCTGTGCCCGGGCGGCGGCCATGCGGCGTTCCTCGGGTCTGAATCTGGTGCATGCCGGAGTCAAGGTGGACTTTGCCGCGTTGGTAGCGCGCACCTGTCGCACGGTGGACAGCTATTCCGCGGGACTGGAACATCGGTTACATGAAACTCCGGGCTTGGAACTGATCCGGGCGCGCGCCAGCTTCGTGGGACCGCGGATTGTCGAGGCCGGCGGACGGCGTTTGACCGCGCCGCTGGTGTTGATTGCCACCGGTTCCCGGCCGGCTGTGCCGTCCATCCCGGGTCTTGCCGATACACCGTATATGACCAGCCGGGCGGCCCTGCGCCGCGATACCCTGCCGCGCCGCTTGCTGGTGATCGGTGGCGGCTACATTGCCGTGGAGCTGGGGTTTGTTTATGCCGCGGCGGGAGCAGACGTGACATTTCTGGTGCGCAGCCGGTTGTTGCGTCATGAAGATCCTGAGATTGCCGCCGAATTTGCAAGGGCTTTTGCAAGCCGTCACAATATCCGTAGTGGCACGATGGTGACTTCGGTGGAACATACCGGTGGAGTGTTTCGGGCGACAGTGCGGGATGCTGCCGGCAACCAAGATGTATTGCAGGCCGAGGCGTTGCTGGTGGCCGCCGGCGTCGTGCCGGAAACCGACGGACTGAATCTGGCATCCGCCAACGTGGCGGTCGATGAACATGGGCATGTGCTGGTGGATGGCCATCTGCGCACATCAGCGCCGGGTGTATATGCCCTGGGCGATGTCATCGGTCGGCATTTATACCGGCATACGGCGAATTATGAAGCCAAATACCTGATCCGCTGTTTGTTGGAAGGGGCTGCTGCGCCATTGGACTACGGCCCCGTGCCGCATGCCGTGTTCTCTGATCCCGAAGTGGCCGCCGCCGGCATGACGGAGCCGCAGGCGCGCACGGCCGGGCATGACTGTGTGATCGGTACTGCGCGTTATGCCGATTCAACGCCGGGTGAGGCCCGCGGATTGACCGATGGGTTGTGCAAGCTGATATTTGACCGGCCGACGCGGCGGCTGCTGGGAGCGCATCTGGTCGGTGAAGATGCCGCAACTTTGGCGCAGGTCATGGTTGCGGCCATGAAACAAAAGGCCACCTTGGATACGCTGCTCGATACAATCGTCATCCATCCGGCTCTGGGTGAAATCCTGGCGGATGCCTGGACGGATGCCCGCGACCGCTGGTGAAAGGATTATCAGCAAGCCCCACCGGTCCGCAGCGCTTTGATCAGTTCTTCACTGGCGGATGCCGACAGGCTGCCGTTGCCGGCAAACTGGGTGATGGTGGCTTGGGCGGCTGCCGCGGCGGCATTATTCAGGATGATTTTTTCCAGTGCAGCGATGAATTCCGGATGCCGATAGTTCAGGGCCTGCAGGCGTGAAGCCGCAAATTTTCTGCGTTCTTCAAAGAAAATCCGGGCCGGCTCCATTTCTATTTCAGGCATCAGGTCCAGCTGCGCAAATTGGGCTAGCCGGGCCTCCACCCGTTCGCCGGCCAGCATGATGGCCAGATGGTACTGGTATTCGTGGGACAACAGGCGCAGCAGCCAGGCCAGCGCCGGGCGCTGGGTGAACCGGCCATGTGCCAGGGAGCGCAGGAAAGTGTAAAGCCATTGCTGTTCCCGGCGGTGTGGCTTGGGTTGGGTGGGTGCAAGTTGGCCGAGGTTGATGTCTTCACTGCGGCGCTCAGCTTCGCGGTCCAAGCGGCGCAGTACATTTTCGGAGATCAGGCCCTGCTCAAAAAATTCCTGCTGGACCTGGCGTTCGGCATTGTTGACTTGCAGCCAGAAGAGGCGCAATTTGCCCTCTTCCGGGGTCAACCGGTATTCCGCGCGCAGTTTTTCCGTCTGACCTTCCAGTTGCTCCAATTCCCTGTGATGTTCCTGCCGCAGACCTTCAATCAGTCCGGCGTTTGCTTCAAACAGTGGGTGTTCCAGGCTCTGCAAGGCGGCCCGGCGGGCCGAGTTCAGGGCATTCAGACGGGCAAGTTCTTCCAGAGGTTCGCGACGGTTCAACCCCAGGCGTCTGATTACAAGACCAATGGTGGTTCCCTGGATCAGCAAGGTGAAAAGCACCACTCCCAGCGTCAGCCCGATAATCAACGTACGTCCGGGGAAATCATGGTCCAGGCTCAATGCCAGACCGATGGGCAGCGCTCCGCGCAGTCCGCCCCAGAACATGGCTGATTGGTGGCGCCAATCCACCGCCACTACGCGTGGCAGTCGGTTGACCAGGGGGACCAGGCCGAACACCACAAGGATGCGGGCAATGGTGATGGCCAGCACGGCCGCCCCGATCAGGGGAATTACGCTGATGTATTGCCGCAGGTTCTGGAGCAGGCTGAATTCCGTCAGTCCCAACAGGAGAAAGACGAAACTGTTGGCGACAAAAGCGGCATATCCCCAGAAGTGGTGCATGTAATCGCGCACCGCCCGGGTAAAGCGCGTGCTGCCGAACCAGCTGACCACCAGTCCGGCGCCCACCACGGACATGACGCCGGAAACCTGCAAGTAATAGTTGGCCAACAGGAAGGATGCGTAGGCTACCACCGTGCTGCAGGCAATGGTGACCAAGGGGTCGCCATCTATCCATTTTAAAAGTAGCGCCATCAGGTATCCCAGGAGGGCGCCGACCAGCGTGCCCCCGGCGAATACCGCCAGGAATTCGACGCCGGCCCATGCCACCACTCCGAAAGTCATGGCGCCGCCGGCCACCAGCCCGCACATGATTTGAAAAGCCACCATGGCTGTGGCGTCATTGAAAAGGCTTTCACCGTCCACCAGCATGGACAATCGGCGCGGGGCGCCCAATTCGCGGAACAGAGCTATGACCGCTACGGGGTCGGTGGCGGAAATCAGGGCGCCGAAAGCCAGCGCCGGCCCCAGCGCCAGGGGTGACCAGAGCGACATCAGGGCGCCGGTGACCAGGGTGGCCAGCACTAAGCCGGGCGCGGCCAGGATCAGGGTCGGTTTCAGATTATGGATCAGCAGTCGGAGGTCGATATTGATCGCGGCATCAAAAATCAGCGCCGGTAACAATA
>JAIVGW010000221.1 GCA_020201415.1 Lentisphaerota bacterium | reverse complement strand
TTTCACGTGTGGTCAGGATAATGCCGGTATAGGGCACCGCCAGCCGCAGAATGGCGATCAGGCGCCGGAAGTCATGATCCGTAACCGGGTGGGGGACATTTGTGGCGGCCGGGGCGTTCAGCGCCGGCTCCAACCGCGGCACGCTGATAGTGTGGGGGCCTACGCCGAAAGTCTGTTCCAGGTGGCGGGCGTGCTCCAGAAGCGCCAGCGCTTCAAACCGGTAATCGTACAGTCCAAACAGGGCGCCGATGCCCACATCGTCCAGCCCGGCCTCCTGCGCGCGATCCATGGCGTACAGGCGCCAACGGGAATCGGACTTAGGTCCGTCGGGATGCATCCGGGCATAGGTGGCCGGATGATAAGTTTCCTGAAAAAGCACGTAGGTGCCGATATCGGCCTGCTTCAGGCGGCGGAATTCGTCAACGGTGAGCGGGGCAATTTCAAGGTTGATACGCCGGATGGCGCCTTTACCGTCCGGTGTATGTGTGTTGTAAATGGTAGTGATGGCCTCCAGGCAGTAGTCCAGCCCGGACTGTTGCGCATCTTCGCCTGTGAGCACCATCAGGCGCTTGTGTCCCTGTTGCTCCAGGCGCAGAGTTTCCTCGGCGATTTCCGCCATGCTCAGAACACGGCGCTGCATGCCGGTGTTTTCACGGCGAAACCCGCAGTAAAGGCAATTATTGGTGCAGTAGTTGGCGATGTACAGCGGCGCGAAGAGCACCAGCCGGCGGCCGTATATTTCGTGCTTGACGCGCCCGGCGCTGGCGAACAGACGTTCGTTGACTTCCGGGGTGTCGGTGTTCAAAAGGACTGCCACATCTGCCGGTTCCAGCCCGTTTTTTTCCAAGGCACGGTCCAGGACCGCCATGGCCCGTTCGGAATTAGCGGCATTGTCAGTCAGTGTCTGATGAATGCCGGCTTCGTCAATGAATGTGCCGTTGTTAGACATGTGGTCCTGTCGTGTTGTCGGCCCCGTTTGGGGGTTCTGCCGGAGTCGTTTGCTGTCCGGTGTTCCGGATAAATACTTTCAGCCACAGTATGGATTCGCTTGCGGCAACCTCTGCTTCCAATTCAATTTATCATAAAATGGTGTTCAGGCGCGGGGCAGCAAGGCAAAAAAACGATCCTCATATTCGCCGAACAGGCCGTGACGCCGGAGATAGCTGCTCAGGTTTTTAATGTGGGCCGGATTGCGGCTGGCGGCCAGGAAAAGGTGCTCAATTTCATGGCGTATGGCCCGTGGAACGCCGTTGGCGTCATCCAGTAGCCGCCGCCGGTTGAGTTCCTGGAAATTAACCGGCGCCGAATTACGGATGACATCCACCATGAATTTCATAAGGCAAACATCCCATGGGTCATCCACCCCGAGAATCACGCCGGCCAGTTTGTCATCACGTGCTTCAACATCCTGCTTGACCCGTTCCAGCACTTCGGTTGGATTGCCGGAAATCACTTGTTCGCTTAATTCCGTTTTTTGCAGTTGGAAACCATATTGCAGTATGCGCATATCCTGGGAGTGGGTGCGCAGCCATTCGATGTATTCTTGCGCCTGTTCGCCGAAGCCCCGGGCCAGTTCGTCTTCGTAATAGGTCGGGGTTATGATCTGAGGTCGATGAGACTGGATGGTGCCTTCGCGGATACGCACCTGGTTGACTGTGTCCATGAGTTCGCTGACCATGTGGTAATGCAGGTGGGTGGCGCCGAATGTCTCCAGGGGGCTGGAAGGCATCAGCACGATTTCCGTGTTGTTCACCGCGTACCAGAAATTGTGTGGTTTTACGCTCATCCAATAATTAATACTGCAATCCTCCTGCCAAGTCAAGTCTGTACTCAAAGCTGTGCTCCGCGCGCGCGGAGAAAGACAAATTCTTTGATGTGATTGATAAATAATTCGGCGCAATTACCTAAAATATGGCATATTATATCTGTTACAGATACATCTATATGCTATAAAACCCCTATATTTAAAGAAAATCGTGCAAGTATCAAAAAAATTGTCCGGCACCCTCCGAGCGCGCGGTGGAAGTTTACGTGCTTGCCTTGAGTGTGGATTTGGTGTATAAAAATAGATCAATGTTTTTGAGTGGTGTGTGACCGGCGTTGTCTGCGTTGCCTGGGGTGGGCCGGCCGGGGAATAACCAAAAAGGCGGGGTCTTATGGCTGAGGAATTACAAAGTTTGATTAGCCGCATTCAATCGGAAGGTGTGGCCAAGGCACAAAAGGAGGCGGAAGCCATCAAGGCGGAAGCCAAGCAGCGCGCCGCCCAGATTGTCAAACAGGCCCACACGGAAGCCGCTGCAAAACTGAAAGAGGCGGAAGAGGAAGCCGCTCTGTTTCAGGAACGGGCCGGCAAAACTCTGGAACAGGCCGCGCGCGACCTGCTGATTACCGTGGGCCGCGGCACTGAGAAAATCATGGAGGAAATCGTCCGGGATGCTGTGCGCGAAGCCCTGCCGGTTTCCGTGCTGGAAAACATGCTGGTCAAGGTGGTGGAGGCTTATGTGGCGGACGATGAGGCTGCCGCGCGCATCGATTTGTTGATCAGCGAGGATGATCAGAAAGAACTGACCCGCTTTTTCCGCAGCCGTTTCCGCCGCCGGTTGGAGCAGGGGCTGGATTTGCGGCCGGAGGGCGCCATCGACAAAGGGTTCAAGGTTTCCTACAAGGATACCAGGCTGACGCATGATTTCACGGCGGAGGCCATTGCGGAGGCCTTGATGAACTTTTTACGGCCGGACCTGGGTGAAATCGTCCATCGCGTGGCGCGCGAGAGCGCCGGCGACAAGACCAAGTAATTTTTAGCGGCAGTGCCCGGCTGCCGGCCGGGCACTGTTGACGGATACGGACATGTATTATTATTTTTGCGCAAGTTTGCCAGCCTTGACCCTGGGGGAAAAACCCGCCTGGACGCTGGATGAGTTTGTTGAGGCATGCCGCCGGGTGCTGCGAGATGTTGATTATCGCGCAACGGTCGCCCTGCTGAATGACAGCGGCGATGTCCGGAGTGGCTTTGCCCATGCCTGGCGTCAGTGGGATGCGCAGATGCGTAATGCCTTGGCCCGCTGGCGCGCCGGGCGGCTGGGGGTCGATGTGGCTGCGCGGCTGCTGCCGCACCAGGGCTATGATTGCGGGTTGGAACGGGAGGTTGCGGAGGCCTGTGCCCGGGGCAATCCGCTGGAGCGTGAGCTGGCTTTGGACCGGTTGCGTTGGCTGTGGGCGGAGGAAGCCGCCCGCCCGGCGCCGTTTGCTCTGCCGGCCGTGCTGGGCTTTGCCTTGAAATTGCGCCTGGCCTGGCGCTGGGCCGGGATGCAGGAGGAACAGGCGGAGACGGTGATCAAGGAGTTTATGGAGAGCGACCCGGCGGCGGCTGCCGCCGGATAACGACGTGAGTAACAGCGGGCGCTACGAGCCTGCTGTCCGAGTGTGATGGTGGCCGATGGGCTCGTAGCGCCCGTCAACAGCAATTTGGAAAAATCATGAGCACCAATTTGGGCAGGATAGCCGGGGTAAACGGCAATCTGATTACAGTTGAGTTCGAGAACCCGGTGATTCAGAATGAAGTGGCTTATGCGCTGGTTGATGATCTGCGGCTCAAGGCCGAAGTTATCCGCGTGCGCGGCAATAAGGCCGAATTACAGGTGTTTGAGGACACCACGGACCTGAAGATCGGCGACCAGGTGGAATTTACCGGGGAATTGCTGGCGGTGGAACTGGGTCCGGGATTGCTTGCTCAGGTGTATGACGGCTTGCAAAATCCGCTGCCGGCCCTGGCTGAGCAAAGCGGTTTCTTCCTCCAGCGGGGTAAATATCTACAGCCCTTGTCGCGGGATGCTGAGTGGGAGTTTACCCCCAAAGCCAAGTCCGGAGACAAGCTGTTTGCCGGTGATACGCTGGGGATCGTTCCGGAGGGCATGTTCGAACACCACGTGATGGTGCCCTTCAGGTTACGCGGCGAACTGCAGGTGGAGGAGGTCGTGTCGGCCGGCAAGTACAAGGTGGACCAGCGGGTGGCCGTCCTGAAGGATGCCGGGGGCCGGAGCCATGAAGTCACTATGGTGCAGCAGTGGCCGGTCAAGATTCCCATCAATTGTTATGCCGAGCGCCTGCGCCCGACGGAGCCCCTGACGACCAAGATCCGCATCATCGACACGTTCTATCCCGTGGCCCGCGGCGGGACCTATTGTATTCCCGGTCCTTTCGGCGCCGGCAAGACCGTCTTGCAGCAGTTGACTTCGCGCCATGCCGATGTGGACATCGTGATTGTGGCGGCCTGCGGCGAGCGGGCGGGGGAAGTGGTGGAGACACTGCGCGAGTTTCCGGAACTCACTGATCCGCGCACCGGGCGCAGTCTGATGGAGCGGACTATGATCATCTGCAATACCAGTTCCATGCCGGTGGCAGCCCGCGAGGCTTCGGTTTACACGGCGGTGACGGTGGCCGAATATTACCGCCAGATGGGTTTGAATGTGTTGCTGCTGGCCGATTCCACCTCGCGCTGGGCGCAGGCCCTGCGTGAAATGTCCGGCCGTCTCGAGGAGATCCCCGGCGAGGAAGCGTTCCCGGCCTACCTGGAATCAGTGATAGCCGCCTTCTACGAACGCGGCGGCGTGGTCAAACTACGCGACGGACGCACGGGTTCGGTAACCATCGGCGGCACGGTCAGTCCCGCCGGCGGTAATTTTGAAGAGCCGGTCACCCAGGGCACTTTGAAAGTCGTGGGCGCCTTCCACGGACTGTCGCGGGCGCGTTCCGATGCCCGGCGCTACCCGGCCATCGATCCGTTGGAAAGTTGGAGCAAATACGTGGGCGTGGTCGATGCCGGGGATGTAGCTTATGCACACCGCCTGCTGCGCCAGGGCAATGAAGTCAGCCAGATGATGAAGGTCGTGGGCGAGGAAGGCACCTCCCTGGATGACTTCCTGGTTTATCTGAAGGCGGAGTATTTGGATGCGGCCTATCTGCAGCAGGATGCCTATCATGAAGTCGAAGGCGCTACCACGGCGGACCGGCAAAAACACGTCTTTGGAATATTTGTGCGAATTTTAAAAGCCGGCATGAAATTCGAGGACAAGGATGCCGCCCGGCGGTTTTTCAGTCGGCTGACCCAGACGACCAAGGATTGGAATCGCGCGGAGATGAAGTCCGACGAATTCAAACAACTTGAGGAGCGGATCAGCCAAATGCTCGCGGAGGTTACCGAGAATGAATAAGACTTATCATCGCGTCGAACAGATAGCGGGCAATGTGATTGTGGTGCAGGCGGACGGCGTGTCTTACCGCGAGCTGGCGGAAGTGGCGTCCACGCGCGGCAGCTCCCTGGCACAGGTGATCCGCCTGGAAGGCGACCGGGTGTACCTCCAGGTGTTTGCCGGCAGCCGGGGCGTGGCCACTGACGCCCAGGTGCGCTTCCTGGGCGATACCATGCGCGTGGCCTTTTCCGATGCCCTGCTGGGCCGGGTGTTCACCGGCAGCGGTCAGCCGCGGGACAAGGGGCCGGCCATCACCGAAAACCTCATTCCCATCGGCGGACCGTCGGTCAATCCGGCCAAGCGCATCATTCCCCGCAACATGGTTCGGACGGGGATCCCGATGATTGATGTGTTCAACTCGCTGGTGGAGTCGCAGAAGCTGCCGATTTTTTCGGTGGCGGGAGAGCCTTACAACGATTTGTTGGCGCGTATCGCGCTGCAGGCGGAAGTGGATGTGATCATTCTGGGCGGGATGGGGCTTAAGCATGATGATTACCTGTTTTTCCGCGATATTCTCGAGAAAAACGGCGCCCTGTCGCGGTCGGTGCTGTTTATTCATACCGCTGCCGATCCCACGGTGGAATGCCAACTGGTGCCTGATATTGCGCTGGCCGTGGCCGAGAAGTTCGCCCTACAGGGCAAGCGGGTGCTGGTGTTGCTGACCGATATGACCAATTTCGCAGATGCGCTCAAGGAGATTGCCATTACCATGGAGCAGATCCCCTCCAACCGCGGTTATCCGGGCGACCTCTATAGTCAACTGGCTGCGCGCTATGAGAAGGCGGTGGATTTTGAAGGCGCCGGATCCATCACCGTGCTGGCGGTAACCACCATGCCCGGCGATGATGTGACTCATCCTGTGCCGGACAACACCGGTTACATCACGGAAGGACAGTTCTATCTGCGCAACGGCCGGATTGAACCGTTCGGCTCGCTCAGCCGTCTGAAGCAACTGGTCAACAGCAGCACCCGCGATGATCATCGCACGGTGATGACCACCATGATTCAGCTTTACGCAGCCTTCAAGGAGACGCTGGAAAAACGGGCCATGGGTTTCCGGATGAGCGCCTGGGACAACAAGCTGTTGACCTACGGCGAGCGTTTTGAAGAGGAGTTGATGGCTTTGAGCGTCAATATCCCCCTGGAACAGGCGCTGGATCGCGGATGGCGCATCATGGCCGATTGTTTTGAGCCGGAGGAAACCGGCATCCCGTCCAAACTGATCAAGCAGTTCTGGCCGGCGGAACAGGCGGCGGACAAGACGGCGGACGACAAGACGGACAAGACGGCGGCGAAGTAAGCTGGCGGTAGGGCAGGTGATGCCGGGTCATGGCTAAAATCAAATATATCAAGAATGAACTCAAGTTCCAGCGTGACAGCCTGGGGCGCTTTGAACGCTATCTGCCGACCCTGCTGTTGAAGAAGCAGCAGCTGCAGATGGAAGTGCGCCAGGTGGAGGCCCGGCTGGAGGAAAAGGTCAACGAAGAACGGCGTTTGCTGGAAGAGTTGGCGGACTGGCGCCGCCTTTTTGCCGAGCCCTTCGACTTTGCCGCCCATCTGCGGTTGCGGGAAGTGCGGCAGACTACGGGCAACATTGCCGGCGTCAACATTCCGCTGCTGGAGGAATTGGTTTTCGAGAAGACCACGCCGGATCTGCTGACAACACCGCCCTGGGTGGACGACGGCCTGAGCGTGTTGGAGCAGCTTTTAAGTTTGCGGGTGGAACAGGATATTTTGCGCGAGCAGATGCGCTTGCTGGGTGACGAACTGCGGGTGACCAGTCAGCGCGTGAATTTGTTTGAAAAAGTCAAGATCCCGGAGGCCCGCAATAATATCCGGGTGATTCGCATTTTCCTGGGCGATCAGCAGACGGCGGCCGTGGCCCGCTCGAAGATCGCCAAGAACAAGACCCTGGCTAAGGTGATGACGGCATGATTGTCAAAATGCAGAAAGTCAGCGTGGTTTGTCTGGCGGATGATTGCGGTCGCACGCTGGACGCCTTGCGCGAGTTGGGAGTGTTGCATCTGGTGCACGAACGTCCGCCGGAAGGCGAGGCGCTGGAACGGGCGCAGACGCGCTTAAAGGATGTGCGGCGGGTGCAGGAAGCCCTGTCGGCCGTGACGCCGGCGGATGAGCCGGCCGCCGCCGCACCGCCGGAAAAACTGGTGGAGCAGGTTCTGGACCTGCTCCGGCAAAGGCAGGAGCTGGCCGAACGCATGGCGGAACTGCGGACCGAATGTCTGCGCGTGGAACCGTTCGGATCATTCGACCCGCGGGAGCTGGCGCGGTTGTCCGACGCCGGGGTGCAGGTCGGACTTTATCAACTGCCGGCCGGCAGTCCGCTGCCGGAAGTAGGCGAGGCGGTGTTGCAGGTGTTGCGCAGCGATAAGCGCGGGATTTATTTTGTCGTGGTGTCGCGGACGCCGGTGGAAGTCGCGGCCCAGGCGGTGCGGCCGCCGGAATCATCGCTGGCGGACCTGCGGGAACGCCTGACGGCGACGGAAAGCGAGTCCGCGGAGCTGGAGGATGAATTGGTACGGATGGCCGCGCTGCGCGACCGACTGAAAGATCTGGCCGACCGGCTGGAGGACGAGGCGGCCTATGCCGCGGCGCAGGCCGGTATGGGAAAGCATGACGCATTGGTCTATTTGCGCGGATATGCGCCGGTGGAGAGCGCCGATGTGCTGCGCCGGGCGGCCCAACAAAACGGCTGGGCGATTCTGCTGGAGCAGCCGGCGGAGGATGAGCCCGTGCCGACCCTGTTGCGCAATCCGGCCTGGGTGCGGCCGATTAAGGCTGTTTTCGAGATGATCGGGATTCTGCCGGGCTATCGCGAGGTCGATATAAGCGCCGCGTTCCTGCTGTTCTTGAGTCTTTTTTTCGCCATGTTGATCGGTGATGCCGGATACGGCCTGCTGTTTCTGGGTCTGACCTGGCTGGCGCGCCGCAAATTTCCGCGGGCGCCGGTGTATTATTTCCGGCTGCTGCAGATCATGAGCGTCTGCACCGTGGTCTGGGGAGCGCTCAACGGGGTTTATTTTGGAATGCAACCAGCCGGATTGAGCTTCATCACCGTGCCATGGCTGGCGGAGGAGCACAATGTCATGCTGTTGTGTTTCTTTATCGGCGCGACGCATCTGACCGTGGCGCATCTCTGGAATGTGGCGCGCATGTGGAACACGCCGCGGGTGTTGGCACAGGTCGGCTGGATTTGCACCACCTGGACCATGCTTTTCGCGGCCCGCACCATGGTGCTGGGTGCGCCGTTCCCGTCATTCATGTTCGGCGTGTTGGCGGCGGGGGTGGCCTTGATTGTGCTGTTCATGACGCCGCCCAGGATGCTGAAGCACGAGTGGTTCAACCATGTGATGTTGCCGCTTAACCTGGTGGGCAATTTTGTGGATGTGGTGTCCTACCTGCGCCTTTTTGCCGTGGGCGCCGCCTCGCTGGCGGTGGCTTCGTCGTTCAATACGATGGCGCTGGATCTGGGCGCGGGCGTGGCGCCCGGTGTGCTCCGGGTCCTGCTGGGGCTGGCTGCCGCCCTGATCCTGTTTTTCGGTCATGCGTTGAATATCCTGCTTTGCGCCATGGGCGTATTGGTGCATGGCGTGCGTTTGAACACTCTGGAGTTTTCATCACATGTCGGCCTTCAGTGGAGCGGACAGAACTATCGGCCGTTTGCCCGCCGGGCGCCGGCCGGGGCGGTCGCGCCGGTGTGTGCGGTGGAGGATTGATGCGTGCCGTTTCAGCGGGCGCGGGTTTTATGTTGCGGTTGCATAACAAAAAGGAGGAGAGGCCACAATGACAGAGGAACTGATGGTGGGTTTGGGCAGGTTCGGTGCGGCGGCAGCCATGGCTTTCGCGGCAATGGGTTCGGCTCTGGGGATCGGTGCGGCCGGCGCGGCGGCCGTCGGAGCATGGAAAAAATGTTTTGCCCAGGGCAAGGCCGCGCCATTCATTCTGATTACCTTTGTCGGCGCGCCGCTTTCCCAGACCATTTACGGCATGATTTTAATGAATAACATCATCGGGGCGCTTTCTGACAAGCCCGGTAACTGGCCCGGCATGATTGGCGCCGGCGTTTTCGGCGGCATCGCCATGGGTATGTCCGCCTGGTGGCAGGGCATTGCCGGCGCCGGCGCCTCGGACGCCATGGGCGAGACCGGCAAGGGCTTCGGTAATTACCTGATGGTGCTGGGTGTGGTTGAGACCGTGGCGCTGTTTGTTATGGTCTTCATCACCGCCGCCATCCGCTGATGCGCGAAAGTCATGCCGGCGCGGGTCGCCAATGCCGCCATTTGACACCCGCTTCACCCAAAAGGGCGGCGGCCTGCCGGTTGAAGTGGTATTCCTCTGCAAAGACCACCTCCTGGATGCCGGCGGTGATGATCATTTTGGCGCAGGTCAGGCAGGGGCTGATGGTGCAATAGAGCACGGAACCCCGCAGGGGCACCCCGTAGTAGGCAGCCTGGACAATGGCGTTTTCCTCGGCGTGGGCGCAGATGCATTCGTCCAGCCGGGCGCCGGAGGCCACGTCCGCGGCGGCGCAACGCGCACAACCGCCATCGCAGCAGTTGCGGATGCCGGGGGGCGTGCCGTTGTAGCCGGTGGAGATTATGCGGCGGTTTTTGACGATTACGGCCGCCACCTGGCGCCGGCTGCAATTGCCGCGGGTTTTAACCACTGCGGCAATGTTCATGAAGTACTCGTCCCAGTCCGGTCTGATGAATTTCGCCATGTCGTTCTCGCTGTTAATTGATTATTCCGGGTCCGGCGTCATTGTCCGACACCTTTCCCAGCCGGTGATGATCCAGATACATGCTTCAAAAAGCAGTATCATCGGCAGCGCCATCAGCACCTGTGAAAATACGTCCGGGGGCGTCAGTACCGTGGCCAGGATGAAAATCAGGACGATGGCATGGCGGCGGTGCGCGCGCAACCAGGTGCTGGAAGCCAGCTCCAGGCGTCCCAGCGCCAGCAGCAGCACCGGCAGTTCGAACGCCAGGCCGAACCCCAGCAGCAGCTGAACGGCAAATGCCACGTAGCTGGTTATAGTCCATTCCGCGCGAATATCCAGCCAGGTGTGCAGCCCGAACATCATCTTCAGCGCGGTCGGCAGCACCAGATGGTAGCCCAGCGCCGCGCCACCGATGAACAATGCCAGGGCGCCGGCCAGGCCCAGGGCCAGAATACGCCTTTCCACCTGGCGTAGTGCGGGAAAGACAAATTTGGCGGCCAGCAGCGCCAAGCCGGGCGCAGCAACCAGCAGGCCGGTCCAGAAGCTTGTGCGCAGGGCGATGGTGAAGCCGCCGGTGATTTCCAGCGAACGCAGAAACTGTTCCGGATCATCCGTCAGGCCGCCCAGCGGCGCGCGTAGGAAATCAAGGATCAGGGGTGTGAAGGGCAGCGTGACGGCCATGCCCAGCACCAGCAACGCCGCGGCGACCAGCAGTGTGCGGCGCAAGTCTTCCAAGTGCTCCAGAAAGGGCTTGGGCACATCCGACCACAACTCTTTGCGACCCGGCATTGTATTCATCCCCGGGGGTGGATGGCAGCGGTGCCTCCGTCAATTCATAGCCGGAAAAATCAGACCGGCTGTGCAGCAAACTGCTGCTTGACCTTAACCGGGCGCTTGAGCATCAGTCGCACATCCAGAGAAGTCATCTTTGACAACTTTGCTTCCGGCACACCCAGCGCCAGCAGGCGCTTGCGCTGTTCACGTTCGCGGCGGCGTTGTTCGCGCGGTTTTTTAGCGGAATACGATAGTTCATCCATTGCGCGTCCCGAACCCATAATCAAATCTCCATGACTGGTTGTCTGTTTCAATCGGCCCGGCATGCTACATTAAATTGCCGGTGATGGCAAGTCTCTAGTTTGTCCCCCGTTTTGCGGCGAGTTCCAGGGGAATGATTCCCCCGAAAATTTGGCCTGATTTAATTACGACTGTACAGGGCGGCCCGGGCCATGGTAACTTATCCGGCCAATCAACAAATCATGATTAAGGAGGGTGTAAAATGCGTCAAATTAAGTTGCTGATGTCGATTGCACTGTTGGCGGTGGGGGTTGCTGTGGCCGGAGCAGTTGAAAACAAGGCGGACGGCGGGTATGACTGGCCGGGCCTGGCCGTGGGCGTCAAGGCCGGTACGCTGGGGTTGGGCGGCGACCTGACAGTGGGGGTGGGCCGATATGTAAACTTGCGCGCCGGCGCGACGCTTTTCGCCTTTACCATGAACCGCACCATCGAGGATGTGGACTATCGGGTAGAGTTCGATCTGGTCACTTTTCCGCTCTTGCTGGATGTGCATCCGTTCGCAAACAGTTTTCGCATTTCCGGCGGTTTGGTGATGCATGGGCCGGCCAAGGCGGATTTAAGCGCCCGGCCCAACAAGGATGTCACCATTGGTAATCATAAATATTCGCCGGCGGTCATCGGCGAACTGTCCGGCTCGATTGAAGCCGGCCGCAAGATGGCGCCTTATCTCGGCATAGGTTACGGCAATGCCGTGGGGCCGGATACCCGCTGGAGCTTTGTTTTCGATCTGGGATTGATTTTTCAAACCTATGATGTTGACCTGTCCGCCGATGGGCCGGGCATGCTGTACCCGCCTTTCGTCGAGGACCTGGAACGGGAGCGGCAGAAACTGCAGGATGACGTGGATGATTTCAAGTTGTATCCCGTCCTGGCCTTCGGCCTGGCTTATCATTTCTGAAGTCAACTGCCGTAAGTGATTTCCAATGCCGCGGAAACGCCGGCTACTGTTGATGTCAATTTTGCTTTGTTCCGGGGTGTGTCACAGATCGCCGCGGTGGGCGTTGAGCGCCTCGGCCACGCGCTGACGGTCCCGGTCATCCATGGCCTGATCCAGCAACACGGCGGCATGGTCCAGGATACCCAGCAGCTTGAGGGCGTATTTTTGCCCGATGGCGTGTTGCAGCCGGCGGGTGAACCGGTTGTAGACGGCGGACAGGAAGAGCGCCTTGGCGCGGTCCTGGTCCACGGCCGCGGCGGTTTCGCCGCGATGCATCATCTCCCAGATCCGCCGTACCCAGCGTCCGGTGAGCGCGCCGCCGCCGTGCAGCACGCCGTCGTAATTGAGGGCGGCGGAGTAAACGGTGCGGTATTCGCTGCCATCCAGGACGGCCACACCGGCGGGCCGGTGATCGGGGGCGGTCAGCCCCTGGGCTATGAGCGAGCTGTCGGTGGAGTCCTTGAGGACCCGGACGTTTTCATGATTCAGGATATCAAGCAACTCATCGAGAATCAGGGCCACCCCGGTGTTGGCCGGAACCTCGTAATAAGCGCATGGAACGGAACAGGCCTCGGCCACGGACTTGATGTCGGCCACCACCTTGGTGGTGGAGACACGCGGCGTTGCGCACAGGACTATGCAGTGGGCGCCCATGGCGGCGTAGCGGCGCGCGCGCTCCAGCATGCGTTCGCGGGAAAGGTCCGCCGCGGAAACGAAGATGGTGAGCCGGTCACCGACTTCCGCCAACACCTGTTCCACGAAAGCATTGCGCACCGTGTCCGGCAGCAGGGGGCCTTCGCCCATGGAGCCCAGCAGCATCACCCCGTCCAGGCCGATATCCAGCCAGTGTCGGCATAGTCCGCGGACGGAGGCCTGGTCCAGCGCGCCGTCCGGCAGCAGCGGGGTGGGCGTGGCGGCGTTGATCGGGCCTACGGCAAAGGGGCGCATGAATATTTCCTGTTTAAGTTAAAGTTTCAAACCCAGTTTGAATCTTTTGCAATCAGGGTCGCCACAGATACATCAGGCGTGGCGCCTGCTGACGATTGAGGGATGATAGCAGGCCGGCATCGGGCAGCGACATCCGGGCGAGCAGGCTGGCGAAACTGTGCGGTTGTTCATAACGCACGACATACACATCTTCCGTATCCAGCAGTTCACGGAGTTTGTCCATGACATCATCCCAATAACCGATCTGGTCGATCATGCCCTGTCGGGCGGCGGCTGTGGCTACGTAAACCCGGCCGTCGGTCAGGCGCGCCAGGGTGTCGTCGTCCAGGCCCAGGCGGTCCCGTACAATGCCGGCAAACCGGCCGTGCATGTCGTCGGCGATCTGCTGCAGGATAGCCAGGTGTTCGGGGTTGATTTCCTCGAATGGATTGAGCAGATCCTTGTTTTTGCCGGCGGTAATGGTCACCCCGCGGATGCCGATGTTCTCGCTGAGCGTCTTCCAGTTGAGTGTCTGCATGATGACGCCGATGGAGCCGATGATGGCGGTGGGTTCGGCGATGATCCAGTCCGAGGCCATCGCGACGTAATAACCGCCGGAGGCGGCCATGTCCCGCACGTGAACCAGTACGCGTCGATCAGGCGTTGAAGAACGGAACTTTTGCAGGGCGTGATAAATTTCATCCGTGGGGGTGATGGCGCCTCCCGGCGAATCAATTTCCAGAATGATGGCCTGGACCTCCTGGTCCTGGCGCGCGGCCCGGATTTGGCGCAGCACCAGGTCAACGTGATCGGGACCCGGAAACAGCAGCCCGCCGGCGGCATCGCGCGTGATTATGCCCGCCAGGGCGATCCTCACGGCCTTGGGCCCGTCCACGCCGTAGGATGGGCGTTCGTGAAAGGCGGGGAATTCATCGCTGCCTTCCGGTTGGCTTTGGCCGGCGGTGGCGATCAGGCCGGCCAGCAAAGCCAGGTTGCCGAAGACGCTCAGGGCCAGCAGGCCGGCCAGCAGTATGATCACCAGCCAGAAGCCCATGCTGGATGTCCGGCGCGGCGGCGGCGGAGGCGGTTGGTGTTGGGCTGGTGATATTTGCATGTTTAGGATATAGCACATTGTCCCTTGCTCCTGCAATGAAATAACATGCTCACATTTATGTTGTCTTCCGCTGCCGCCACGGGTACATTATCAGCTCCGGCGCCGTCCGCGCGCGGTTGCGCCGGAGCGGGTTAAAACTGAATTGCAAGGAGCAGGCTATGTTTGATTTCAATGTGACGGAATCGGAAGCCGGCCGGTGGGTGGTGGCTTTGACCGGCCGACTGGATACCACCACGGCGCCCGATTGCGAACAGCGTTTTGCGCCGATTTTGGGAAACCGCATCTTGCTGGCTCTGGTGCTGGATATGCAGGGCCTGGAATATATCAGCAGCATGGGGCTGCGGGTGATTTTAAAAATTTGCAAGGCTGTGGAAGAACGCGGCGGGACGTTGCTTATGATCAACCTCCAGCCGCAGATTGCCAAGGTGTTTGAAATCGCCTATGCGCTGCCGCGCGAGGCGGTGTTTGCCAGCCTGGAGGAGGCTGACCGCTATCTGTCGGCCATGCAGCGCAAGGAGTTGGAAAAACAGCGAGGCCAATGATGTCGGACTTCAACCCCGAGCTGGAGAGCCGCATATGAATCTGCATAGCCTGCGCAGTCGCATTGTTATTCCCACCATTCTGCTGTTTGCCCTGGCGCTCGGTGGCGCCGCGATTTTGAATCACCGCCTTGTCCGCCGTTCACTGGAGGATGCCGCCTGGGATCACATGTCGCAGGTGGCCGACTTCACGATCAAAAGCGTGGAGTCATGGATCGCCGAGCGACGTAATGAAATGGCCTACTGGAGTCGGGAAGATGTGCTTGAAGCAATCCTGGCCGGCGATGGCCAGGCGACGGCCGAAGATGGTAATCGCCTGATAATGAAGATCAAGCAGGATACGCCAGCCTATGAACTGATTCTGCTGGCCGATGTCCATGGCAATGCCCTGTGCCATTCCGATGCTGACGGCCAGGACGTCAATATTGCCGATCGCGATTATTTTCAACAGGCGCTGAAAGGCCGGTTGGTGGTTTCCGATGTGATCAAGAGCCGCATTTCCGGCAATCCGGTGCTGGTGATTGCCGCCCCGGTAATGCTGGATGGCGTTCCCGCCGGCATCCTGTTGGGCGCCCTGGACCTGGGGTTTTTTACCAGTAAGTTCGTCGATCCGGTGCGGCTGGGGGATTCCGGCTATATTTTTCTGGCCGATCGGGCCGGCACGATTTTTTCACATCCCGATGCAGATCTGGCCATGGCCGCCAATCTGGAGGGGTTCGAATTCAGCCGGGAAATTTTCCAGCGGCGCAATGGCCGCATGCGTTATGATTATCAGGATGAGGATGTGGCCGCGGTTTTTCGCACCGGCGACAATTTTGGCTTGATTGTGGTGGCGCGGGCGCTGACGGAAGAAGTTATGGCCACCGTGCGCCAGATGCGCAACATCAATCTGTTGATCAGTCTGTCAGCCCTGCTGTTGGTGGGGCTGTTGCTGGTGATGCTGGTCGGATCGATTACCAGACCGCTGGCCGGGATCGTGCAGGTGGCGGAGGCCATTGCCCTGGGCCGGCTGGCGGAGGCCAGGAGCATGCTGGAAAAACTGCAGCCGGCAGTCCGTTCCGGCCGTGATGAGACAAGCCTTTTGTGCGAGGCTGTGCGCCGGATGATTGAAGGTCTTCTGGCGTTGGTGGGGCAGGTGCATCATTCCAGTGTACAGATGGTTTCCACCGCCACTGAAATGACCGCCACCTCGCGACGCCAGGAGACGGTCATCGCGGATTTTGAAACCTCCACGGCCCAGGTGGTTGGCGCCGTCAAGGAGATTTCCGCCGCGGCCCAGGAACTGTCCCAGACGATGCAGCAGGTGCGTGATGTAGCGGAAGGCACCGAGCAGATGGCCGATACCGGCCGCGCCGGACTGAGCAAGATGGATGAGTCCATGCGGCAACTGGCTGCGGCGGCCGAGGGGATTGCCGGACGGTTGGGCGCCATCAACGACAAGACAGCGAATATTGGCGGCGTGGTGACAACCATCACCAAGGTGGCGGATCAGACCAATCTGTTGTCATTAAATGCCTCGATTGAAGCTGAAAAGGCCGGCGAATACGGGCTGGGGTTTGCTGTTGTGGCCCGCGAAATCGGCCGTCTGGCGGATCAGACGGCGGTGGCGGCACTGGACATTGAGGAAATGGTCCGGGAGATGCAGACGGCGGTGGCGGAAGGCGTGCACGAGATGCAGCAGTTTACCGGGGAAGTGGGCCGTGAGACGCAGGCCGTGGAGACGATAGCCGCGCAATTGGGCGATATTATCAACCAGATTAAGAAGCTGGCGCCGCAGTTCGATACGGTCAATGATGGCATGCAGACCCAGTCGCAGGGCACACGCCAGATCAGTCAGGCCCTGGCGCGGTTGAGCGAGGGCGCCGGCCGGATTTCGGAATCATTACGCCAGTTCAATACCGCCACCGATAACCTGCGCCAGGCTTCTGGAAATTTGCAGAAGGAAGTCACCAGGTTCAGTGTCTGAATCTGCTGGTGCTGTTTCCGGCACGGTCACGGATCTTGACTTATGCTGTTTTTGCTTTTTCAGGCGGACGCCGATACATACGCCCTGGAGGCCGGCCTGGTTGCTGCAGTGGCCGGGAGGGCTTGATCGTTCAGCGGGTCAATCCCCGGCGCCTGTTGACGCCGGAATTTCTGCCGGAACTGTTTACCGGCGACCAGGAAGCCGCCCGGGAAGGTGCGATGCCGCGAGGTGACGCGTGAACAATACCCTGCAATATCTGGTCAGGTGCCTTGGCTGGGATCTTCGACATCTGCCGGAACGGGATCTTGCCGCCATGCCGGATACGGTGGACGATGCAACATTGCAGGGTCTGTTGGAAAGCTTGATTGTTCCGGAAACGTGGTTCATGCGTGACAGGGAACCGTTTGAATTTTTGACGAGCTATGCGCGGCGCAACTGGCTGAAGCGCGCCGAACCCTGTCGGATGCTGAGCGTGCCCTGCGCTTCCGGCGAGGAGCCCTATTCCATTGTCATGGCCCTGATGGAAGCCGGGTTGCCGGCCGGAATGATTCAGGTGGATGCGGTTGATATCAGTTGCCGCCTGTTGGCGGCGGCGCGCACGGCAATATATACCGGGCGGTCGTTTCGCGAGCCGGGTCAGGCACGGCACGCGGATTATTTCCAACCGCTGGCGCCCGACCGCCGGCAGGTAAGGCCCGCTCTGCGGGCGGCCGTGCGTTTTATCCGGGGCAATGCGATGGCTTTGGATGAATGTGACGAGCTGGCTCCGCGTTATGACGCGGTTTTCTGCCGCAATCTGTTGATTTATCAGCATCATGCGGCGCGGCGGCAGGTGTGGCGGCAGTTGGCGCGCCGTCTGGATAAGGGCGCGCTGGTGTTTGTGGGGCATGCGGAAATGCTCTCGCTATTTGCGTCGTCCTGCCGTCCGGTGCCCCACCGGGGCGCCTTTGCCTATTATTATCAGTCGTCTGAGGACGCGGCGCCGGCGCCGCCGACGCCCGTCCCGTCGAGCGCAGGCCGGACGGAGCCGACTCTGGCGGAGGCCCGGGCCTTGGCGGATGCCGGCCGACTGGACGAGGCTGCCGTAATGTGCCGAAAACTGGTTGAGCGCCATCCGCTGGATGCCGCGGTACGGTTGCTGCAGGGGATCGTGCTGGCTGCCGCCGGACAGATGGATGCGGCGGAGTACTGTCTGGAGCGGGCTCTGTATCTGGATGCGCAATCAACCGAGGCCCTGCTGCACCTGGCGCTCCTGAAGGAAAAACGCGGGGACGGGGTGGGCGCCGGCTTGCTGCGGCAGCGCCTGCGCCGAACGGCCGGCGACAACTGCCGGCAGACGGCCGGCGACTTGACGGGAGGGGCGGCGTGAACATGCTTGATCGGCAACATGCCTGCTGGAATAAAATCGGTGTGGGCGGCGCCAAGACCTGTCCCGAACTGCCGCAGCATGTCCATTGCCGCAACTGCCCTGTCTTTGCCGAAGCCGCCCGGACTTTTTTGCGTCGTCCGCCGCCGTCGGAGTATTCGCGGGAATGGGCGCGGAGGCTGGACGCGCCGCTCCCGGATGAGGATCGCGCCGCCTTGGTTCTATGTGTCTTCCGGGTGGCCGCGGAATGGCTGGCGCTGCCGGCGGAGGTTTTCCTGGAGGTGGCGCCGCTACGCCGGGTGCGGCCGATTCCCGGCCACAGCAATCACGTATTGCTGGGTTTGACGGCAGTGCGCGGCGCGATTCACCTTTGTTTTTCCATGTCGGCTTTGCTGGGGCTATCCGCTACCCCCCCGGCCTTGTCGGACGGGCGCCTGGCTGGCGCGCGGCATTGCCTGGTGCGGCACGCAGGGGCGCCCTGGGTGTTCCAGGCCGATGCCGTGTCGGGCTTGTGCCGTTTTCATCAATCCGAGCTGCAACCCGACCCGGACAACGTGGCCCGGGCCAGTCCGCGTTTTACGCGCGGTGTGCTTGATTGGGAGGGCCGGGCGATTGGAGTTCTGGAGCCGGCATTGCTCTGGCAGTCACTGGAACAGGTGTTGGCATGACAGATCTGAGCGGATTTTCCATGATGGAGTTGTTTCGCCAGGAGGCTGAAACACAAGTCGCTTTGCTCAACGACGGATTGCTGGCCTTGGAACAGGGGGCGGGATCCGATGCCGACCTGGAGTCCCTGATGCGCGCCGCGCATTCGATCAAGGGGGCGGCCCGCATCGTCGGCTTGGACCGGGCGGTGGAACTGGCGCATGCCCTGGAGGATTGTTTTGTCGCGGCCCAGCAAGGGAAGCTGGTTGTCGATACGCCGGCCGCCGACCTGGAAGCCTTGGTCTTAGAATTGCGCAGTCTGGGGTCGGCTCCAGCTTTATCGTCGGCCGGACCGCAACCTTCGCCGGATCCGGCCCCGCCGGAAGACCTGCCGGACGGGCCGCCTGTCAAGGCAGAGCAGCAGGAATCAGACCCGGCGGATATGGACCGCAGCTTACGGATATCAGCGGCCGGCCTTTCACGTCTCCTGGAACTTTCCGGCGAGGCCCTGGTTCAGTCCGCCTGGCAGGTCCCGTTTATCGAGCGCTTGCGGCGCCTGAAGACATCCCAGTCTGAAATGTTGCGGCAGTTGGAGATGGTGCGGCGGTGTGTGGCTCAGGATCAGACGGCGCCGCTGGATGGGCTTATCCGTGATTTACAGCAAGCTATGAACGCTGCGCGCCGCCGGACGGATCAGGCGTTGGAAGAGTTTCAATTTGCCATGCACCGTACCGGTGAATTACTGGAAAGCCTGCACCGTCAGGCTGTGGCCGGACGCATGCGGCCCTTGAGTGACGGTACGCAAGGTCTGCCGCGTATGGTGCGTGATCTGGCGCGCCGGTTGGGCAAACAGGTCCGGCTGGAAATCAACGGGAGCACAGTGCCGGTGGATCGGGAGGTGTTGGCAATGCTCGAGGCGCCCTTGACGCACATGCTGCGCAACGCCCTGGATCACGGCCTTGAAGCACCGGAGGAGCGCATAGCGGCGGGTAAGCCTGCTGTAGGTCTGCTGCGGATCGCGGCGCGGCACCATGCCGGCATGCTGCATGTGACCGTCAGTGATGACGGCCGTGGTATTGATCCGGAAGGGGTGGGGATGGACATCGTGCGGCAACTGGCGCAGCAACTGGGCGGCGTGGCCGAAATATCCAGCCGGAAGGGCGCCGGCGTCACCGTCCGATTGCAGGTGCCTGTTTCGCTGACGCTCCTGCGCGTGCTGCTGGTGGAAATCGCCGGGGAGCCCTACGCCCTACCGCTGGCGCGGGTTCATCGTCTGGCGCGCGCGTCCGAAGACGTGCGCCTGCTGGAAGGACGTCGTTTCCTGGCGTTGGATGGCAGCAATATCGGCCTGATTGATGCCGCGGAACTGCTGGGGTTTGCGGCGGCGCCGACGGCCGAGGCCGTGGTGGTCCTGGGCGCCGGGAATGAATTTCATGGGCTGCTGACCGACCGTCTGCTGGGTGAAAGCAAACTGGTGGTGCGGCGGCTGGATGCGCGCCTGGGCAAGCTGCGCAATATCAGCGCGGCGGCGATGATGGATGACGGGACGCCGGTTCTGATCCTGGATGTGGATGACCTGTTGTGTTCGATTAACCGTCTGTTAAGCGGCGGCGGACTCAAGGCACAACCCGTGCCGGAGTCCGTGACGACCCGCCGCAGCATTCTGGTGGCGGATGATTCCATTACCGTGCGTGAAATCGAGCGCCGCCTGTTGGAGGGGCAAGGCTACCAGGTGGATGTGGCGGTCGACGGCATGGACGCCTGGAACAATCTGCGCGAGCGGTCTTACGATCTGGTGGTGACCGATATCGATATGCCGCGCCTGAACGGGATCGATCTCGTAAGGCGCATCCGGGCTGACGGGCGTTTGCGGGAGCTGCCGGTGGTCGTGGTTTCCTACAAGGACCAGACGCAGGAACGCCAAAGCGGCCTGGAGGCCGGCGCGAATTTTTACCTGTCGAAAAGCAGTTTCCAGGACGATACTTTCGTCAGGGCGGTGGCAGGTCTTCTGGGAGAGGGCTGAAACTTTGCTCAGTCTGCCTGGCCCATGCTGCACATCAGGCAATGGCGGCAGTCCAGGCCGGCCGGCGGCTCGTAGCGCTGTCCCTTGCGCGCCGCCAGCCGGGCCTGAATATGATTCATCAGCGCCAGCAGGAACCCCAGGGTGATGAAGCCGCCCGGCGGCAGGATCATCAGCAGGGCGCCCTGAAATCCGCCCAGCGAATGGCCCATCAGCGTGGCGCCGCCCAGGATTTCACGCACGGCGGAAATGGCCACCAGCGCCAGGGTGAAGCCGACGCCCATGCCCAGACCGTCCACCAGTGACATCAATACGGTGTTCTTGGACGCAAAAGCCTCGGCGCGGCCGAGGATGATGCAGTTTACCACAATCAGCGGGATGAAGATGCCCAGGTTCTTGTGCAGGTTGTAGGCAAAGGCGTTCATCATCAGATCCACCACCGTCACAAAGGTGGCGATGATCACGATATAGCAGGGAATGCGCACACGCGCGGGAATCAGTTTACGCACGGCGGACACCACCAGGTTCGAACCCAGCAGCACAAAAGTCGCGGCCAGGCCCATGCCCAGTCCGTTTTCCACGGAAGTGGTCACCGCCAGGGTGGGGCACATTCCCAGCAACAAGCGGAATACGGGATTTTCGCGCCATAAACCTTTGAGAAATTCACGGTAGGCTGTCATGGTTGGTCCTTGGAGTCGGCTGCGGCAATGCGCTGTTTGTTTTGCTCATAGACATTCAGGCCGGTTTTAAGGGCTTCCACCACCGCGCGGGGCGAAATGGTGGCGCCGGTGATGGCGTTGATGTCGCCGCCATCCTTGGTGACGGCCCACTTGGTGGCCTGAATGGCGCGATCGCGGAACTGGCTGGTGAAGGACGGCTCGGCAATGCGGGCGCCCAGCCCCGGTGTTTCCATCTGCTCGATTATGGCCACGCCGCTGACCTTGTCGTCGGCGCTGACGCCGGCCATGATGCGAATGGTGCCGCTGTAGCCCTGATCGGAAGAGGCTTCGAAAGCCGCGCCGGCGAATTGGCCTTTTTGGCGGGCGCGATAAAAGGTCCATGCGCGGTCCTGCACGGATATCACGCAGGTATCCGT
>JAIVGW010000047.1:10945-13609 GCA_020201415.1 Lentisphaerota bacterium | reverse complement strand
CCCCTGGACGATGGGACACTGGAATTGCGCTCCGAACGTATATTCCTGAAACCGGCCTTGGCCGCGGCCGCGCTGCGGGTTAATCCCCGGGCCCGCCCGATCACCACCTATTTTGTGAACAACATCACCGGCAACGACCGCCTCTCACCTTATGCTTTTGTTGCCGCGCCAGGCCCGCCGCGGGTGCCGGTTGACATGGCCCCGGACCGGATACTGATCAATGACTGGCTGGCGGAGGATTTGGACTTGACACCCGGCGATGCCGTGCGGCTGAACTATTACGCCGTGGATACCGGCAGCCGCCTGACGCTCACCGGCGCCAGCTTCGTGGTCGCAGGCATTCTGCCGACAGCGGCCACCGCGCAGGCTGACCGCACTCTCGCGCCGGATATCCCGGGAATCTCCGACGTCGCCAACTGTCGCGACTGGCACCCCGGCATACCCATTGATCTCAATCTGATCCGGGAAAAGGATCAAAAATATTGGGATAATTACGGCCCCCTGCCCAGGGCTTTTGTTTCCCTGGCCGCCGCCGAAAATCTCTGGAGCAACCGCTTCGGCGCCTACACGGCCCTGCGCTTTCCGCCCGACGCCGGCGGGCCCGACATCGTCACCGCACAACTGCTCAGGGAATTAAGCGCGGCCGCAATGGGCCTGACCTTCAGCGCAGCCAAGGCGGAGGGGCTGGCGGCCAGTCGCGACGCAGTGGAATTCGGACCCCTGTTCACCGGCCTGAGTTTTTTCCTGATTGCCGCCGCCGTGCTTTTAACCATCCTGTTGTTTGCCTTCAATATCCAGCAGCGGATCACGGCGACCGGCACCTTGCGGGCCCTGGGATTCACGCCCGGGCGCACCGCGCAAATCCTGCTGGCCGAGGGATTGCTGCTGGTAACCGCCGGCGCGCTGCTGGGTGGGCTGCTGGCCCCGGCCTACAACGCCCTGGTCCTGCTGGCGCTGCAGACCATCTGGCAGGATGCCGTGCGCACTTCGGCCTTCCAGACATATTTGAGACCGGTCTCCCTGGTAATAGGCATGGCCGGCGTGGTGACCGCAGCCCTGGTGGGCATGCTGCTGACAATACGCGGTCAGACCCGTAAAACCATTCGCGACCTGCAACACAAACTGGAAGATTACGAGGAGGCCGGCACAGCACGCCCCTGGCTGATTGCGGGCATACTCAGCCTGGTGGCGGCCATCGGCATGTTGATCCTGGCGCCGGCGGGCCGGGACCGGGAAGCGGCCGGCATTTTCTTCGCCACGGGCGCACTGCTGCTGGCCGGTCTGCTGGTTTTGTGCCAGGCTGCGTTGCTGAGCCTGGCCCGGCAAACATCCCATACCAGGATCAGCGACCGGATGCTTATTCTGCGCGGACCGGCTCTAAGGCGCGGACGCAGCCTGGCTTGCGCCACGCTCATGGCCCTGGGAGTATTCCTGGTGATTGCCGTGGCAGCCAACCGGCGGGTGCCCGACGACAATCCTGACGACCCGGCAGGCGGCGCCGGCGGTTACCGGTTGTGGTGCGAGACCACCCTGCCGCTGTTGCATGATTTGAACAGTGCGCGCGGCCGGACCCGCTACGGCTTGTCAGATATCGCCGATAACGTCCATTTCACCCAGTTGCGCCTGGTTCAGGGTGATGACGCCAGCTGCCTCAACCTGAATCGCGTTGCCCGGCCGCACCTGCTCGGCGTTGACCCGGCTGAATTTGCCAGGCGCGGGGCCTTCACTTTCGCCCGGCTGGAAAATGAGCAGGCCGATTCCCCCTGGAAACTGCTGGAGCGCGACCTGGGCCCGGACACCATTCCCGGCATCGCCGATGACGCCGATATCGTCTGGGGACTGGGCAAGCGCGTCGGCGACACCCTGAACTATCTTGATGAAAACGGACAAGCTTTCCGCATCAAACTGGTGGCCGGGTTGGCCAATTCCATCTTTCAGGGACACCTGCTGGTTTCAACCAAACATATGGCCGAACGGTTTCCCGCACAGGGCGGCAGCCGCGTTCTGCTGGTGGAAACGCCGGCGGAGGAAGAAAGCCGCCTCCGGCGTCTGCTGACTGAACGCCTGGCGGACATGGGGCTGGCCGCCATGACCACCCGGCAGCGTTTGGCTGAATTCAACAGCGTGGAAAACACCTATCTGGCAATTTTCATGCTTTTAGGCGGACTGGGTCTGCTGCTGGGTAGTACGGGCATGGGCATAGTCGCCGCGCGCAACATACTGGAACGCCGCGCCGCCTGGGCGCTGCTGCGCGCCGTAGGCTTCCGACGGCGCCATATATGCGCCATGATTTTCGCCGAACATGCCCTGCTGGCCGGAACCGGCGTGGGCATCGGCTGCCTGGCGGCGATGACCGCGATGACGCCCGCGCTCCTGACCCCGGGCACGGCCATCCCCTGGAGCGCAATCCTGGCAACGCTGGCTGGCCTGCTGCTGGCCGCCCTGCTCTGGATACTGCTGGCCGTGCGTCTGGCATTGCGCGGCAACCTGACGGAAGCCCTGCGCGATGAATGAAAAAAGGGAAACACTTTATTTCACCGGATGGTTATAGTAAAATTTTCAAAAGGAGATTAGTTATGGATCATACCAGCGTCCGTAAACAACAAGTACAACAAGTTTCCCGCCATTTTCCCGGCATCCTGCTGTTACTGATAATTATGGCGG
>JAIVGW010000047.1:0-10872 GCA_020201415.1 Lentisphaerota bacterium | reverse complement strand
GCCGAAAACACCGGCCCGCTGCTCAAGCAGTGGCCGGATCCTGGCCCGCGCTTACTGTGGAAATTCGACCAACTGGGTATCGGTTATTCCTCGGCCACCGTCACGGATGATGCCGTCTTCATCACCGGCATGGAGGACGAGGAGGGCTTCGTCTATGCCCTGGACCTGGAAGGCCGGCTGCGCTGGAAGGCTTCTTACGGCAAGGAATGGGGACGCAGCTACAGCGGGTCGCGCTCCACACCAACCTATTGGAACGGCCGGTTGTACCTCACCAGCGGTTACGGCGGCGCCGCCTGTTTCGACGCCGCTACCGGGCGTCAAATCTGGTCGATCGACATGGTCGAGCGCTTCGGCGCACGCAATATCAAGTGGGGCATCACCGAGTCGCCGCTGATCATCGACAACAAAGTGATCCTGACGCCCGGCGGACCGCAGGCGGGCGTGGCGGCGGTGCATCCCGATACCGGTGCCACCATCTGGACCACCGCCGGCGTTGACGACACTTCGGGCTATTGCTCACCCATTGAAATCACACATGCCGGGCAGTCAATCATCGTGCAACTTACCGGTAAAACCTTTATCGGTATCAGGCCCGACACCGGCAAACTTCTTTGGCGTGAGCTGCGCGATCCCGAACCGCGCTACAATATCCAGGCCGTATCACCGGTTTTCGACGACGGCAAATTTTACCTCACTTCCGGTTACGGCGGCGAACGCGGAGTCATGTTCCAGCTCAATGCCGACGGCACAGGCGTAACCGCCGAATGGCGCGATTCTGAACTCGACTGCCATCACGGCGGCCTGATCCTGCTGGACGGACTGATTTACGGCGCGGCGGACCGCAACAACCGCAATCAATGGATTTGCCTGAACCTGCAGGACGGCAGGGTGATCGAAAAAATCGATGGTGTGGGCAAGGGCTCGCTGATCTATGCCGACGGCATGCTGTATACATTCGCGGAAAAGGGCATGATGGGCCTGGTGGATCCCCGGCCCGGCAATTTCCGCCTGGTAAGTTCTTTCAAGGTGCCCATCGGTGGTCAGGGTCCTTATTGGGCACACCCGTCGATTGCCGGCGGGCGCCTTTATCTGCGGCATGCCGAAACCCTGTTCGTTTACGTGATTGCCGAACCATGATCGCTATGCCGCCACGCACCCCCGGGGAAAAGCCAGAGGTAATCGCTGCGGACAAAGTTACAACCACTGGATTCAGACTCGCGGATTGTCAAGCGCATTGACAAAACGGATGCGGCACTCCAGACCCTGGCCGGCGCTGAAATCAACCTTGCCCTGGAGCTGCTGCTCTGCCAGGGCAAAGATGCTCTGTAAACCCAGGGATTGCCTGTGCCGAAAATCGAAATCAGGCGCCACCCCCACCCCATCATCAGCGTATTCCAACTCAATCCCCCCCTTCTGATCGGTTGACAGACGCAGTGAAATCACTCCTTGACGACCATCAGGGAAGGCGTATTTAATCGAATTAGTCACCAGCTCATTAATGATCAGCCCACAGGGAACGGCTACGTCAATAAGCACGGCCACCGGAACCAAGTCCATTTTCAACTCAATGACGCCGGGGCTGACATTGTAACTGCGGAACAGCAAATTCAGCAGATCACGCAGATATTCGTCCAGACCGATACGCGACAGGTCATGCGCCTGGTACAATTTCTGATGCACCAGAGCCATGGCCTGGATGCGGGCCGCCATGTCATTGGCAAATTTTTTAACCATGGCATTGCCGCTGTAAGCTGATTGCAATGACATCATCGAACAGATCACCTGCATGCTGTTCTTGGCGCGGTGATAAAGTTCGCGCAACAGTGTTTCCTTCTCCCGTAATGCGAGACGCAGGGAATTTTCGGCCTGCTTGCGGCCGGTGATGTCCTGTATGATTCCATTAAAGACAATTTCGCGCTCACGCCGCAAAGGCACGGCATCACCAACAAACCAGATTATTTCTCCGCTCGGTTTGCAAAGTTTGCCCTCGTAATGCCAACCAACGCGATCTTTGATCGCGCATTGCACGGATTGAATGAATGCTTTGCGATGATCCGGAACCACCAGCGCGATGAAACGTTCAGAAAAATCATCCAGGTCGGCCTTGATGCCGAACAGCCGTTCAGCCCTGTCGCTGATGTAATGCAGGCCAGTTTGGCCGTCCGGCCGGGCATAAAACTGGAAAAGCACGCCCGGCACAATTTGACAACCACCCCCAACAAAATCAGACTCAATAGGCCCAGCGCCACCACAAAAAAGCTTGTACGCTGTCCCAGTGTGATCTCGGCCTGTCGCCGGTCGGTTTCATCCATGATCATCGAAAGCAGAACTTCGCGTCCGCCCAGCTTGACTATTTCGCCCGACCAGAGGGCATATCGCACATTGCCAGACTTGGTCCTGAAAAATATCGGCACCCGTCTGAAAAAACCCTGTTTCCTTAATTTGGCTATGGCGCGGTCGCGATCCTCCGGATCGGCCCAGATGCCGACCTCCTTGGATGTCCGGCCCAGCTGCTCCTCCCGGGAATAACCGAGCATCTCCACCCAGCGGTCATTGACATCAATGAACCGTCCGGAATCGATCTCGGAAACCACCAAAGGCGCGGGATTAGCGCTGAAGATCTTTGCAAAACGGGCTTCGCTTTCCCGCAAAGTATCCTCGGCGAGTTTGCGCTCGGTAATATCAAGCACCGTAAAAGTCACTCCCGCCGAAAGATCTTGCAAATCCAACGGCGTTGAGGACAGCAGGACGTATCGAATGGAGCCATCCTTCCGGAGCCAGCGGGTCTCAACCGATCCGGTGCCTTTGGCGGCAATCTGCCGGTACTTTTCCCGGGCAACATAATCCGAGTCTTCCTGCGTGGGGTACAGAAAATCCGCATGCCGCCCGATCAATTCCTCACGGCGATATCCCGTTAAATCAAGAATGTAATCATTGACATCAACAATGATCCGATCCTTCACCAAGCCAATGCCGGTAGGCGCGCTGCGCAGGATGCTGGCCAGCATCCGGACCGCCGATGCCTGAGCCTCAGAATCGGACGCAACAGGATCCTCCAATACCGCTTCGTGATTAAAGGCCGGCGTGGCTGCTGCATCAGAAAAAATAATGAAAGCTGCCAGCAGACCCGCGGACAGTGATCTCAGCCCGATATGACAACCACCCTGCATGGAAAATGACCCCGCTGTTATTCGCTGCTGCTGAATATATTTTAAGATTAATCAATGATTTGTCAATTAACATCATGATTCCGCGCCGAAGCGCTGATGCCTCCAAACTGCAGACTGAAAAACATAACGCAAAACAAAGCTGCAAGAAGATTGACCTGCAAACGATTTTGATTCATTATTTGCGTTTAATCGTTAAGGTGCGCGTTATCAGCTCACGTAAATTCAGGAAGGGTCACGATCATGGGTAAAGCATTATTCGGTTTAAGCCTGCTATTGACTTTTATGTGCGCCGCCGTGGCAGAGACGTCCGAGTATTTTGTGAGGCCCGGGGGAGCGGACGCCAACGACGGGTTGAGCCGCGATACCGCCTTTGCCACTATCCAACGCGGTATCGAAGCGCTCAAGCCGGGCGACACCCTCACCATCGGCCCGGGCGAATACCGCGAGGCGGTTGCAAGGGGCAACCTCGGCGGCATGGACTCCGCGACGGTCATCCGCGCCGAGATTCCCGGAACGGCTATCCTGCGCGGCGATGTGCCCGCGCCGACGTTCCACGCGATCGATGGTTACGACTTTGTTTACGTGGCGGACTTTGATCATGACGGCGTGGTGTTGGTCATCAACGAACTGGATACGCTGACCGTTTTCCGGGGGCGGCCGGACGTCAGCGAGGTGGAATACACACCGGCAACCTTTTATCATGATCGCGAACAAGGCAAACTATACATCGCGACCTCCGACGGACGTTCTCCCGCCGCGCATAGCTACAGCATCTCGGTCATCGAGCAATCCGGCATCCATCTCACAACGCCACGGCGCGTGTTGATCGAGGGCCTCGGCGTGACCGGGTTCAACACCGCCGGGTTCGATGCCGCGGGGCGGGGCATCTATCTGACCGACGCGCGGGAATGCGTGGTGCGCGAGTGCTTCGCGTGGATGAACGGCTGGGGGGTGGAGGTTACTTCCAGCGCGCCGGAGAGCGGCGGCAACGTGATCGAGCGCTGTGTTGCGTGGGCCAACGATTCGCCGTTTGCGAATTGGCGGCGGGGCGGACTTAACTTCCAGCGGCATCGCGGTGATGTTATCCGCGACTCTACCGCCTTTTTAAATGCTTTCACCGGCGTCTATCTGCGCAGCGATTCCGACCCGGAAGCCCCGAGCCGGCTGGTGAACAATCTCACCTGGGGCAACCGCTGGGATTGCATTATCAAGGGCAATCCCGGCCTGATCAACGCCACCGAACGCTGTGTCGGTGGCGCTTTTACCACCTGGACCGAAAGTCCGCGGCGCAACAATCCGGTTCACTGCCTTGTGGTTTCCGGTCGCCTGGTTGAACCGCGCAGCCAGGTTTCTTATGGGCAAATCGAGATTTCTCCTTGCAATATCTGGCTCGCAGAGGAAGATGACGTCCAGCCCGATCTTGAATTCGCCGATCCGGAAAACCACGATTACCGGTTACAGGCAACCTCCCGCTTTCGCGGGGCCGGTCCGCAGGGCGCCGATCGGGGTCCGTTCGCCTACGCGGCGGACATTTTCTTCGTCTCGACGGAAGGTGATGACGGCGCCGATGGCCTTTCGCTCCGGAATGCCTGGCGCACGATCTCCCGCGGATTGCGCGACCTGCGTCCGGGCGACACGCTCTACATCGCGCCGGGCGCCTACCCGGAAGCTGTCGAAGCGCGCTTGCGGGGAGCGCCGGAGTCGCCGATTTTTATTCGCGGCCGGGGTGTGGCGCCGGTCGTACTCCAGGCCGGCGCCAGGTTTTCAGAAAGCGCGAATGTCGTCTTCGAGCGGCTGCGCTTTGCCGCGCCGGTCGCGCTTGACGGCGGCATGGACATTGCTTTTGAGCAGTGTATCTTTTCCGGTACGGGCACGGCTTTGGCAGCGGGGCGTATCGACGGGTTGCGTGTGGCGCATTGCGCCTTCACCGGTTTCGATCATGCAGCCGTGACGCTCAGCGCTGCCGGGCGCGTGCACCTGAGCGGTAATCTCTATGAAAACCATGCGCCGGCGGTGCGCACCGGCTCGGCCGGCGCAATTAATTATACCGATTACAATGCATATCGCGACCCTGCGGTTG
Source organism: Lentisphaerota bacterium (assembly GCA_020201415.1). Taxonomy (GTDB): domain Bacteria; phylum Verrucomicrobiota; class Kiritimatiellia; order JAAZAB01; family JAAZAB01; genus JAIVGW01. The sequence continues at coordinate 5,622 of JAIVGW010000047.1, read as the reverse complement.
CCTGGGAAATCGACGGCCGCGTGCAGTCTCTCGCCGCTTTGCATGACGGGTGGGAACGCCATGGCCGTGGCATTCCGCCGGACTATCCGGCCAATCCGGGCGTCGCGTCGTTGCATCATCGTCCGCCGTTTGCCGCGGCCGGGCCCATGGGAATGCCGTTCGGACCCTACCGGGGCGAACCCCGGCGCGAGCAGTTGCGCCTCACCCGTGAACCGGTCGTGCATGCGATTGGCGCAACCACGGCCAATATCGAATGGAGGAACCTGCTTCCCTGCCAGGTGCGCCTGGCCTGGGGCGCAACGCCCGCGATGGAGCATCGGAATGTGATCGGCGCCGACTTTTTCGGAACCTACAGCTTGACCGGGCTCACACCCGGGCAAACCTACTACTTCCAGATACAGGCGCTTGAACCTTCACAGGAACGCACCGGCATGCATTCATCCAGCCTCTCGACAATTATTCAGGCGCAGCCGGCTGAGATCGAAAGCGAGGTCCTGACCTTCACAACGCTGGCGCGCGATCCCGAACCCAGCGTGTACTATGTGGCGCCGGACGGGGATGACGGCAATGGCGGACTCGATCGCGCCGGCGCCTGGCGGACGGTCCAGCATGCCGCCGGGCAGGTCCGACCCGGCGACACGGTCATGCTGGCCGGCGGCATCTACGAGGAACAGGTGCGGGTACGGGTTTCCGGCGCGGCCGGAGCGCCCATCACCTTCCGCTGCGTGCCCGGTGAAGAGGTGGTTTTCCGCAGCTCCCAGCTCACCGATGCTTTTACTGTGCGCAACAAAGGACATTTGCGCTTCGATGGCATGTACTTATTATCCATGCAATTCAACCTGTACCGAACCCGGGACGTCGAGATCACCCGTATTTTCTCCGGACGTTATGATAAGGCCTACCCGCCCCAACTGTTTGCGTCGCATTGCGAGGATCTGCTCATCAAGAACTGCGTTGCCTTGTCCGGCAAAAGCGGTCCGACCATACGCAGCAGCGACAACGTCAGGATCGAGAACTGCGTTTTCTTCCGCAACATGATCAGCCAGCTCAGCATCGAGAAACTGCCCGGGCATTACACCCGGATCACCAACTGTATCTTTACAGACGGCCTTGTGGGCAAGAGCAGTGCTCCGATGTTCCATCTTGCCCGCTGGGACGCCTTCGAGGAACGCGATAACTGCTTTTTCCCGCGGCCGGAACGCTGGCAAGAGAAGGCCATCGTCTGGTTGTGGAGCGATGATGCGTTTGAAAATCATCGTGTCGCCAACCACATGGGCGAGGTCACTCACCCGCATCCTGCGCTGGATGAAATTCTGCGTCTGGGGCTGCCTGAGATGCAGGCGAAGTTCGGCGCGACGGGCTCGCTGCTTGCTGATCCGGAGTTCCTGGGCGCCGCCGATGTGCCTGCGGCAACCGCCGACGGAAAGCCCATCTATCCGCCCGACCGCGTCAATCGCGCCGGCCCGATCCCGATGAACGAATTCTTTGCTACCAATCCGGAACTGGTCGAACGCGGTATCGGCTTGCAGCCCGAGGCGTTTGCGGACTTTCATTTCAACCGTTGAAGCCTGAACCGCTTTTGGATGATGCGCACCGTTGGAAATTGGAGCCAGGAAAAATTGGGGTCAGTCAATGTTTCTTGTGTTTTCCAAAACTGCAGACTGGAATCCTGGGGTAATGATAAATGCTTCAGGCGGAAAGCGGCGTCAAGGTCCCTACCTACCACAAGCGGACGGACGGCTCGGAGAGCCGTCCCTACCTACCACAAGCGGACGGACGGCTCGGAGAGCCGTCCCTACCTACCACAAGCGGACGGACGGCTCGGAGAGCCGTCCCTACCGCTGGGGTTTTGCAAGAACCTCTGGAGGGCGCAGACTTCGGCGTGAACTCAGTCGAAGCGCTGGCTGCCTGAGCTAAGCCGAAGGGTCTGCCCTGAGCTAAGCCGAAGGGTGCTGCGCCGCGTCAAGCCAGGATTGTTTTTAAGGTGGCCATTTTTCAGTCCGCAGTTTTGGGTGTATCATAGTAATTTATTACTCATGGTTTATATTTTCGGATTGCCAGCGCTTCTGCCACCATATCCAATCCCGAAGTCAAGTTCTTCACATATTCATTGACCGCTTTTTACTCTCCCGCGTTGCGGGTGTGTTTATTCGGTGACTTGCTCGTGCCCGGGACCGGCGAACCAGCCCTCAACTTCGGCATAGTCCAGGGATGACAACATGCCGATCCAGTAGCCTTCGTACCACCCGAGCGGATTCCAGACATCCGCATTGTAGAGCGCGGGGTCCGTGCGGCCGTCGCCATCATAATCGTTGGGCACTACCATCCAGCCCGGCCCGCCGAACACGCCTTGCTTGGGTATGAACCCGCGGCCGTAGTCCGAGAGCAGCATAACCCATGTTCCGCTGGCCTCGTGGTAGGCGGCCGGATCGGCCATGCCGTCGCCGTCAAAGTCGCCGCGCAAGCCCACAAACCCGGCCCCGCCCAACAGCAACTCATATTCCGTGTAATTCTGGCTGGACAGACGTACCGTCATCAAGCCGGAGGTCATGGAAAAGGCCGCCGGATCAGTCAGTCCGTCACCGTCGTAATCGCCTTGCACGGGAATATAGTGCGAGTGCGGTCCGTGCAGGATTGTGGCGGCTTCCGCATAGCCTTGCGCCGACAGCCGCACTACCAAATGTCCCGTGTTTTGGTCGTACAATGCCGGATCGCTTTTGCCATCGCCATCATAGTCGCCGACCACGGGAATATAGCCCACACCACCGAATGCCGCCGGGGCGGATACGATTACGCCCGAGGACGACAATTGGGCATAAAATATACCGGTAGCCTCATCGTATAATCCCAGGTCCGTAATGCCGTCGCCATCGTAATCACCCAATGCCGGCTGGTAACGGTCGCCCGCCACACCGGTCACCACCACAGTCTGATGTGTATAACGATCGCCGGACTCAATGCGCACGAACCAGGTGCGGGCATCGCTCAACACCGTCGGATCGGTCTTGCCATCGCCATCGAAATCCGTCCTGGTGCGCCCGGGCGAGTTGACGCCCGCAGCTCTTACCAGCACCGATCCGACCGCCGTGGTTGTATTGTTGGCGGGGTTGGGATCAATCAGCGGACTGGCATGCCGCACCGTCACCTGCACCTGCTTACGCCCGGCCAGGAAGGGCGGGATCACCAGGTCCAGCCTGTCTTCCGCTGTCAAGATCACCAATTCCTCCTGCCCTGCCGCCAGGGTGAACGTGCGCTGACCGGCTCCGAGCACAACCATCCCGGCATCGTTAGCGCCGATGCGGAAAGCAAAGGCTACCTTGGCCGCGTTCATGGCGTCCGGCCCCAGGTTGCGCAACCGGAACGACACCGTGCCCGCCGTGGTCATATTAGTTGCATTTACCGGCAGATACACCATATCGCTTACGGTAATATCCGCGCGCGGGGCGTCCGGATCCGGCGCCAGGCTGGCGTAGCCCATATCCACGAGGCTAAATGGACTGGACTTTGTCCCCTGTTTCGACAGCCCCCAGTAATAATAGGCAAGGGGCGGAATAACGTCATAGTCGTCGTACAGAAAGGTCGCGGCGCCATAGTCCGGCACTGCTACCAGGAGTTCCGCCGTGTCCACGTCATTTCTCAAGCTCTTCCAGATTTCATACCCATCCACGCCCGGCACACTCGACCATGTTACTCTAACCTTGTTGGTGTAGGTTCCTTCCGTGGCCGACAATACTGGCGGCGCGATGTTCGTGTCAACCTGCAGATACACGCCTGAAAACAGCGAGGTAACGCCGGCCACGACGAATTGCGTTTCATTAGCCGGCTTCACATAACCGGATAACGGACCGTAGGCGATGGTATATTCGCCAACCACGGCGCTGACCGCCGCCAGGTCGCCCGTACCCGCCGTCGGGCCGGTGTATGCCGCCGGGGTGGTTAATTGCCACTTACCGGTGTTGGGGGTCACATCGACCGCCAGCCAGCCGGGGTCCGTCGCCAGGGGCGGGGTGACCGTGTAAGTATTGGTCACGTTCGGCGCCGGGGAGAAGGACTCGTTGCCGGCCTGGCTGGCCACAACTCTGACCATGCCGGTGGAGGCGAAGGACAAATTGGTGCCGCCAGTGATCAGGCCCGGATCACCGATCACGACAGCGAAACTAACTGGCAGCCCGGAGGAGGCCTGCGCGCTTAACCCGACCACATCGGCCCCCACAAAGGTGGAGCCGTTGGTGGGCATAAAGTTTGTGATCACCTGACTGCTCAAAGGCAGACTGCCGCCCGTGCCGTTAAAGGTGACGCCGGCTTCAAACGCCAAGGCCCGCCCGACCATGGTTGAGCTGGTGTCCATCACAATGGACTGGTCGGCCATGATCGTGCCCTGGAAACTGCTGAACGTGCCCAGCGTCGCGGCAGTGCCTACCTGCCAGAATATGTTCTTGGCATGTGCGCCGCCGGCCAGGATCACGCTGCGTCCGTCGGCGCCCACGACCAGCTTGGACGCTATCTGGAATATAAAGCGCTTTTGGCCGCGGTTAACCTGACCGGGTCCATCACCGAACCGGCCGGGCCCGCATTATCAACTGTATAGATCGTCCCGTTGACTTGCGCGGCGGTCAGGTCAATGGCCGCCCCAGTGATCGGGCTGGCACCTACATCCCCGTTAATCATACCGCCACCGGTGGTGGTGATCGCGGCCCCGGCCAGGATCGTGAAGGGCGCGGCATCGCCGAGGGCCACCGGAGCCGGACCAGCCGCAATCGCAGATTGCGTCAGGACCATGCCGGTTGCCAGGGCCATGGCGGCAAAAAACCGCCCTGCTTGTTTGCCTGCCTGCTGATTTGTTTTCATTTTGCCGCCTTCCTTTCTTTGCCGCGTTGCGGGATATGTCCCGCGGAACATTTTTTCCGCCCAATAATTACTGTTCATACTGTCCTCCCGGCTTCATGTGATTACTCCCTCTTGCTGTTGAAATTCTATGCAACGCGGTCAGCCACAGCTATGGGGTGTAACCCTACCTGCGCACTCAGAACCGCCAGTTGACAAATATCATGCCCGGCGCCAGCCCGTTGGGCAGATCGGTGAACCACGCATTCTGGGGAATGATATTAACCAGACCAATCTGCACGCCGTTTTCCGCCGTCTCCGCATAGTTGAGGAACCCGAATTGCAAACCGGTCAGACGGCCCGCGTAGTTCACCGTCCCGGACTGCAAGCCTTTCATGGCGCCACCGACGTAATTGACGAAGCCGGCCTGCCAGCCGAGGAAGTCGCCCTTCGTGTAGTTGATCGGCGCCCAGTGAATACCCTTGTAGTCGTCGGCATAGTTGAGTATGAGCGCCCAACTCAGGCCGGCGCTGCTCCCCGAGGAACCATTCACGATGCCCAGCGCCAGCGCGGTCTGCGGATTTTCACCCCAGATACTCAGGCACAAGCCCTCGATCCTCTCTGTCCGGTCGTAGATCGCGAGGCCCGGAGTGATGCTCACCTGCAACGGCTTGCCGGCCGCCATGGCTCCCGTCGCCACCATAATACCCACCACGATTGTCAGGATTTTTTTCATTGCTCAGCCATTATTATTGAGTTACTTTCAAAAGTCCAGACTTTTCTTTTGTGCTTACTTAG
>JAIVGW010000046.1:4920-11107 GCA_020201415.1 Lentisphaerota bacterium | reverse complement strand
GTAGTGCGCAATGTCGGCGCGCCGACCAGTTGCCAGATCCACGGCCAACGTGATTCCGCTCCCGCTTTCTCCTTTGTCCGCGACTGGCGCACGATTCCCAGCGTCCTCAGTTCGGGAATCTTCAAGGGCGGCGCCAAGCTCCCGACACGATCCGCCGGACTGCGACCGCTGCCCGGGCCCGCCAGGGCAATCAGTGCCGGAGACCACACTACGGAGCTTTCCATCGGGGTCCGTTGATCATGCATCCGAAATACCACGCGCGGGGCCACCGGTCGCGCCGCGGGCGGCGGTGGGGTCCAGTAAGGGTATAACAGGAACAGTCCGGTTACTCCAGAAAGCACCACGGCCAAAGCCATGATGAAGCGGCGCACATAAGACAAGTCATACATTACGGTGAAAACTCTCCGACGGCGGTGGGTCGCGTGGCCAGGTTGATTTGCCCTATGCCGGCCTGACCAGCCAGATTCATGGTTCGCACAATGGTGCCGTATTGTACGCGCAAATCGGCTTCAATCGCCAGAACCAGCTCTCGATTGCGGTGTACCGCCCGCTGTAAAGCCATCAACAGATCCTCGGGCAATACCCTTTCGTCATTGAAAAATATCAGACCTTCCTGCGTAATGGTCAGCACCATGGTATTGTAATGCGTGCCATCCGCAAACTCCGCCGACGGCAGCCGCACGTTGATCCCCGGCCGCATGACGATATGTGAATTAAAGATCATGAACAGCGCCCCCAACAACACCAGATTGAGCAAGAGTACCGCCAACAATCGTGGTCCGGCCACGGTCCGGCGCCACGGCCGATATCGCCGCCAACGCGTTGCGCCGTCGTTTTCCTGATGGTGATCGTTTGTTTTCATGAGGGCTGGCCGTCCGGTGGCGCGCATACCAGCGCCTGAAGTTCGCCGGCCGACTGCTCCATATCCAGCGCCAGCCGGTCAACCTTATTCATGACCATGTGGTAGCCGACCATGCCCAGCACCGCCACCACCAGGCCGGCGGCGGAGGAAAGCAAGGCCTGCCATAATCCGCCGGCCAAATCGCCGGGATGCACCAACGGCGCCTGCTGCTGCACGGCGATCAACACACCCATCAATCCGATCATCGTGCCCAACAGTCCCAGCAAAGGAGCAATTTGGGCATTGACGGCCAGCAACCCGGCCCGCCGTTCAAGACGGTCAATCTCAGTCAGGGCCGCGCTGTCTATGGCCTGGCGAACCGCCACGGCTTCGCCCCGGTAATGGCGGATTGCAGCACGGGCGATGGCCGCCACCGGACCCGGGGTTTCATCACAGATACTCAACGCTTCATTAATGTTGCCGCGTTCGAGAATATTGGCAACACCGCGCAGGAAATCATCGGTCTTGATGCGCGCGCGGTGCAGATGCAGGGCGCGTTCCATGAAGACCGCCAGCACCATGATGCCGCAGAAAACAATCGGCCACATCATCGGACCGCCCAACCACATTAAAGTCAACATATTTACCGCTCCTCCCGACGGACATACCGCCTAGTAAAACAACATCCATTGTTCCAGCCGGATTTTACGAATGCGCTCCTGGGCATCCCGGGCCGCGGCGACGCCTGAATCAACCACACGCTGGTAAATCCCCACCGCCTTGCGCCAGCTGCCATCCTCCTCCATCATCGCCGCCGCGTTGAAAGCCGCCCTGGTAAACCAAACGGTGTTCAGGAACCGCCCTTCCGCCAGACGGGGAAAGGTGTAAACCACATTCATGTAATACTCCATGGCTTCAAGCCGGCGGTCCAGTTTTTCCAGGCAGCGCCCGATCTTGTACTCGGCCTGCAGGCGGTCAGCGGGCGAAACATCGGCGCGATCGATAATCACCCGATAGGAGGCCACGGCCTCCTCGTAACGGCGGGGATCATCCGAACCCAGCGTGAACTGGCTGTCACCCTTGCGAAAACGCGCCTGCTGGGCCAGGTACCCGGCGGGGTTCTGCCGGATGATCTCATCAAAAATCATGATGGCGCCGGCAAACTCTCCCATTTCGCACAACGCTTCGCCCTGGAAAAACCGGGCATCCGCGCGCTTCTCGTTGGCGCGCCGGAACTCCTTCTGCATCAGGGCCGCACGGCCCGCCCAGTAGAGGGCGCTGGCGGCCAAAGGCGCATCGGGGTAATTCATGGTCAACTGAACGAATCCCGTTTCCGCCAGATAATAGGCGCCGCGATTGAATTCGTATTCAGCCAGCCAGAACAGGGCTTCCGGAGACTGTGGCGACCGGGGATACTGCCGCGCAAAATTCTCAAAGGCGGCGATGGCCGCCCGGTCATCCTGCAGCATGTAGTGACACCAACCCGACATGTAACCGGCCAGCTGCGCTTCGGCGCGGTCGGCATGGTTCCGCGCCAGCCGGTTGAACTGCTCCAGGGCTGTATCAAAATGACCCAGGCGGTATTCAAGCAATCCTGCCTGGTACATGGCAAAGACGCGTTCATCTTCCGGCGCCTCTGCCTGCAACATCCGGTAAATGCGCCGGGCGGCGGCGCCGCGCCCCCGCCCGGAAAGCAGCTCTGCCAGTTGCAGCCAGGCCTGCGCCTCCATGGCGGGGTTGCCGGCCCGATCAATCAGTTGCCAGAGTATCTCCTGCGCCTCTTCCGCCAGCCCCTGCCGCAAGTGAGCAACGGCCGACTGCAGCAACGCCTGCTCGGCTACGGCGGTATCCGGCGCCATTTCAATCACCTGCGCATAAGCCTGGCGGGCTTCACGGTACTGTTCAGCGGCAAAAAGACAATCGCCGATCTTCTGCCAGAGCTCAACCCGGTGGTCCGGCTGCCTGGTCAATTCCGCCGATTTTTCAAATGCAGCAGCAGCTTCAATATAACGACTCAGGTGTACCAGACTCCAGCCGCGGTCCAGCCAGGCCTGCGCCAGACCGACCGGATCGCTGAAAGTTTCCACGTAATGCTGAAGCTCATTCAGCGCCATCTCATGCAAACCCAAGCCCTGCAAGGTGCGTGCCAACTGCAGTTGCACGGCGGCGGCCGTGGGCGGAGGCGCGGCCACTACAAAACTGCGCACCAGAGCCGCGCCTTCCTCAGTCCGGCCCAGTCGCAACAGCAGGGCTCCCTTGCGCAAATTGGCCTCGCCTTTCAGCAAAGGATCGTCCAATAATTGCAGACTCTGATCCAGCAAGGTAATGGCCTCAACCAGGTTGGTCTCGGTCGTGGCCACGGATGACAGCGCCATGCAGGCCGCCCCGCGCAAAGCCGCCGGCGTCTCTGGCTGATCAATGACCGATTGCAACAGTTCGCGCGCCGCGGTCGTCTGGCCCTCATCCAAAATAATCCGGGCAAGCAGTATGGCGGCCTCCCGGCCGACGCGTTCGGCCGGATGAGCGCGTACAAGTTCCTGCAGCACATCCCGCGCCGCCGATTCAGCGCCGGCCTGAATCAACGCTTTGCCCCATTCCAGCCGGTCAACTGGTTCGAACAAACGGGCAACCTGGCCGTCAAACCCTGCAAACAGGGCCACGGCTTCCTCGACCCGCCCCAGTTCCAGGCAGATCCAGGCCCGCAAGCGCAGAGCCGCCGGCAGATAGGGCGAATTGGGATAATCGCGCTCGAAATCTGTCATACGCGCCAGACCGGACTCCGACAGTCCGGCTTTGAATTCGGCCGCAGCCAACCAGAAGGTCAATTCCGCGGCATGCGGTCCGTTCCGGACGTGATCGTTCCATGGCCTTAACAGATCTACGGCATCTTTATGACGGCCCTCGCCGTACAAGGCCCGCGCCAGCAGCAAAACGGCCTGCAAACGGAAATCCGCGCCGACATCCGGCCTTGCCAGCAGGCGCACACTCCCGGCGCGCGCCAGATTATATAGTTCATCGTCCAGAGCCGCCCGTGCCTGCATCAACTCCGCGGCGCCGTCATCCGCGACAGCCACGGCGGCACATCCCAACCAGGCCGACAGTACCAGACCATGCCAAAATTTTTCAGCGGCAGACGCCATTTTTATACAATTCCAGTCATGACAGACCTACGGACACACGCTAACCCAGGACACGTCGCAACAAGGCCCCGGTATGGGACCGTCGGCAAAGCGCCACTTCTTCCGGCGTGCCGGCGGCGACCAGGGTGCCACCATGGTCGCCACCCTCCGGCCCCAGGTCAATAATATAATCGGCGGTTTTTATGACTTCCAAGTTATGCTCAATCACCACCACGGTATTGCCGGCGGCGACCAGCTTCCCCAGCACATCCAGCAACTTGTGAATGTCGGCAAAATGCAGCCCTGTCGTCGGCTCATCCAGCAGATAGATGGTCCGCCCAGTATCGCGCCGCGCCAGTTCTGCAGAGAGCTTCAGCCGCTGAGCCTCGCCGCCGGAAAGCGTGGTGGCCGGCTGGCCAAGGTGAATGTATCCCAGCCCCACTTCGGAAAGTGTGCTCAACTTGCGTTGCAGCAAAGGCACCGCGGAAAAAAACTCGAGCGCCTCATCCACGGTCATCTCCAGCACTTCGGCAATGTTGCGGCCGTTGTAACGCACTTCCAGGGTGTCGAGGTTGTACCGCCGGCCGGCGCACTGCTCACAGGTGACATAAACATCCGGCAGAAAATGCATTTCAATCTTGATGATGCCGTCGCCCCGGCATTTTTCGCACCGACCGCCCTTGACGTTGAAACTGTAGCGTCCTGGACCGTAGCCGCGCACTTTGGAAGCCGGCAGCCTGGCAAAAAGCTGCCTGATCAGCGTGAAGGCATCGGTGTAGGTGGCCGGATTGCTGCGCGGGGTGCGCCCGATTGGATCCTGATCGATGACAATGGCCTTATCCAACTGCTCCAGTCCATGGATTTCGCGGCAAGCGCCGGGGCGCTCGCGCGAACGGTAAAAATGCCGGAAAAGCGCCCGGCGCAATATATCATCCACCAGGGTGCTTTTGCCCGACCCGGAGACACCCGTCACACAGACCAGCACCCCCAGGGGGATTTCGATATCCAGATCGTGTAAATTGTTTTCCGTTGCGCCTAGCACTTTTATACTCCCTGTAGGTCGCCGGCGTTTTTCCGGAATTTCAATGCGCAGCTCGCCACGAAGATAGCGGGCGGTAAGCGAATCAGGAGCAGAGGGCAGTTCGGCGGCGGGGCCGGCAAACACCACTTCGCCGCCATGCCGGCCGGCGCCGGGGCCCATATCCACTACGTAGTCGGCCTGGCGAATGGTATCCTCATCATGTTCCACTACCACCACGGCATTACCCAGATCGCGCAGGCGTTGCAAAGTTGTTATCAGACGCTGGTTGTCCCGATGGTGCAAGCCGATGCTGGGCTCATCCAGAACATACAGGACGCCCACCAGCCCCGAACCGATCTGGGTGGCCAGACGGATGCGCTGCGCTTCGCCGCCGGACAGCGTGCTGCTTTCACGATCCAAGGTCAGGTAATCCAGCCCCACATCACATAGAAAAACCAGACGCTGCCGGATTTCCTTGATGATTTCACCCGCAATGCGGGTCTGCTGCCGGTTCAGGCGCAGGCTCTGAAAAAAATCGCGCGCGGCCGCCACCGACATGCGGCACACATCAACAATCGATTTTCCACCTGTTAGACAGGCGCCGATTTCCGGCTTGAGGCGCCCGCCGCCGCAGTCGGGACAGGGCAGACGACTCATGTATTGCTGCAGTCGTTTACGCACCTGCTCGCTGTCGGTTTCCCGGTAACGCCGGGCCAGGTTGGGCAGGATGCCTTCGAACGGGCGGGCCCGCCGACGGAACCCGAAGGGCACGGCATCCTCCCCGGAACCGTGAAACAGTATTCGCCGCAGTTCCTCCAGAAGCTCCCGGAACGGGGTGTCGAGACTGAAATCGTAATGGCGCGCCAAGCCGCGCAACAGCGCATTGTAATACATAATCAGGCGCCGGCCGCCGCGCCGCCAGGCATGAATGGCGCCATCGGCTATGGAAAGTTCGGGATTCGGCACCACCAGATCCTCGTCGAATACCATCCGCATGCCCAGACCGGAACACACCGGACAGGCGCCATAAGGACTGTTGAAGGAAAAATGGCGTGGAGTCAGATCTTCAAAACTGACACCACAGGCGACACAGGCGTGTTTTTCGGAAAACACCTGCTCTTTTTCGCGGTCGCGCGCATCACGGCACAGCACCACCAGGCTGCCTCCGCCGTGGCGCAGGGCCAGTTCCGTGGAATCGTTCAGACG
>JAIVGW010000046.1:0-4853 GCA_020201415.1 Lentisphaerota bacterium | reverse complement strand
TCCTCGGCGCTCTGGCGCTCCACAGGTCGTCCGCAATGCGGACAGTGCTGTGTGCCTATATTGGCGAAAAGCAACCGCAGGTAATCGTGAATCTCCGTGCTGGTGGCCACGATTGAACGAGGGTTGGACCCGGCCGTGCGTTGCTCGATGGCTATCGCGGGCGACAAGCCCTCGATATAGTCCACATCCGGCTTCTGCATCTGCTCCAGAAACTGGCGGGCGTAGGCCGACAGGCTTTCAACATAACGCCTTTGTCCCTCCGCATAGAGCGTATCGAAGGCCAGTGACGACTTGCCGGATCCGCTGAGGCCGGTGATGACCGTCAGGCTGTTGCGCGGCAGACGCACGGTGATGTTTTTAAGATTATGCTCACGCGCGCCGGCAATGATTATGTGTTCACGGCTCATATCGGATCGTTGTGTTCAACATGCATTGTTCAACCAAATTGCATCAAATGTCGACCCCGGTTCCGGAGCGGTGGTCGGCGCGACGGGACTGACGGAGACGCTCGCGGTACTCGCGCCGGCCGTAGAAGTAACGTCCGGCGAATCCGCGGCGTAACCGGTAAATCAGACTGTAAGCCAGCGGGCTGTGCCGGTTAAACAATTGATCCAGTGACAAGTGCAGGAGCGCGCCGCACAAAAGCCCCAGGCCGAGCGGGCGCCAGCCGGTCCACCATACCCCCAGCAACAGCAAAAGCATCAGCTCCCAGGAATGCAGCACCACAATCACCCGATCCAGCACATCGTGTTTGAAAACGTGAAAGAAATGTCCGGCATCGGGCCGGCGGCGGAAATTCCAGAAATAGTCCGGAATGTGATCCAGATCGATCAGAACCCCGGCCGTCAGACAAGCCAGTGCGGCCGTCATTGATTTTAAGGCCCACCCCAGCCCCGCCCCCGCGGCCAGGGATACAGCCACATGCGCTAATGGTTTCATGTGTTGAAAACTTTCAAATCTCCACACGCGGCACATCGGCCCACAACTCGTCCAGCGCATAGCGGCGGCGGGTATCCTGATCGAAAAAATGCATGACCACGTCCAGATAATCGGCCACTATCCAGCCGCTGTCCGGCTCGCCCGACTTGTGGCAGCACAGGCCGCCGCTGTCTTTTACGGCCAGGCGCACGGCGTTGTAAAGGGCCTTGATGTGCGGAGTTGAGAGCGCCGAAACCACCAGTTGGTAATCCGTAACACTGGAGAACCGGCGCACGTCAAAAACAGCCAGATCGCGCCCCTGCTTTTCCCTGACGGCAGCCACGGCGGTCTCCAGCAGCAGACGTGAATTCAATTTTTCGGATTTGATCTCAGCCATTGAATCGTACTCTCAAATAGTATTGTTATACAGGCGATGTTCGGTAATATAAGTTTCCACGACCCGCGGCACCAGATACTGAATGCTCATGCCTTCCGCCACCCGGTACCTGATGTCGGAAGAGGAAATGTTCATCAGATGGCCCATGGCCAGGCGGGCCAACAAGCGTTCCGGCCAGGGCGGCGGCAATTTTACACGCCCGGCAGCTTCCGACACATCAAACCCGGGACGCACCAGGGTGGTGAACTCGCAAAGCTGCAACAGATCTGCGATCGCGTGCCAGGAATGCAACTCGAAAAGCGTATCGGAACCGATGATGAACACCAGTTCCTGATCGGGATACAACCGCTTCAATTCCCGCACGGTATCAAAGGAATAATTGGTGCCGCCACGGCGTACTTCCAGATCGCAAACCTCAAAGACATGACTGCCCTCCAGGGCCGCCTCCAGCATCGCCACCCGATGCGCCGAGGGCGCCAGGTTGTGTGACGGCTTGTGCGGGGGCCGGTCGCAGGGAACGAACAACACGCGGGATAGCTCAAAATGCTCCGAGGCATCCTGGGCCGCCACCAGATGTCCCAGGTGCAACGGATTAAATGTTCCGCCGAATATGCCCATGCGTCTTTTCAACATAATCACCTCCATACCATCCGCACACCGCCTGCAACCCCTCAAACCCTGTTCAGTTTCGAAAAACGCGCGCCGGCTGTCAAGCTTATATTAACAGCTCCGCACAACCCGGGTGGAACCGGCGCCTATGCGTTAAACTCGCATTTCACGCGCATTACAGCGAAAGCGGAAGGGTTCCAGCCTCATTCGGCGTAGCCTGTCCGCGTCTTGAAGTAACCGCGCAAATGTTCCACCAGCGGATGTTGCCCGGAATGGTCGCGATTGCTCCGGTAGGGATTGAACCGGAAATTTTCCATTTCAGCCATGGCCCGGTTGACCGGCCAGTTTTGCACTCTGACGCGATAAGCCGCGACAATCGCGCCAGTGCGGTGCGTCCCGCGGGCACAGGTGATCAATGCCGGCAGTTTCCGCTCGTCCATGAGCAGTTCCACGGCCCGGTCATACTGCTCATATTCACCGAGTCCGTCCCCCGGCATAATCAGCGGCACCACCCGGACATTATAACGATTGCAGATGAGTTGCTCACGCGCCATATCCTGCAGCGACAGCTCGGGAATTGCGGTCTTGATGATGGTTTTAATGCCGCGGGATTTGATCAGGCGTTCCAATTGCGCGGGTGTCAACTGCCCGCTGCGGTAAATGATCCCGGCCTCCACCTCGCCGAAGTTATCGAGAACAAGTCGGCGCCGAATCTGCCAGCCCACAACCAGGGCAGCCGCTACCAGCAGCAACATCACCGGCAGAGACCAGCGCCGGACGCCGAGCTTGTTACGGACGGAATTCCCGGCTGGCGGCTCAGGACTCGGATCCGGCGCATGTTCCATCCGCGCCGGCAGCGCGCTCGATTTTAACATCTCCATAACTTTCAACCTTTTCGGCATACCATTGCATCTGGCGGGCAATCCCCATCAATATCCGCACATCATCATCCGTCAAGCGGCCACGGGTAAAAATCCGCCGCACGCCCTGCATCATGTGTGCGGCCTTTTCCCCGTCCATGAAACCAATCCGCAGCAGCAGCGCCTCCCACATGGCGAACATACGTTCTTTTTTGCCCGCTTCCGCTTCAGGCGATTTTTCCGGCGGCAGCTCAAACCGGTCCGCCGCCACGAATATCTCGTAGGCGCAGACCAGCACGGCATGCGACAGGTTCAATGCGCGATAATCCGGCGACGACGGGATCCGCACCAACCGTGTGCACAGCGCAACCTCCTCATTGTTCAAACCGTTGTCCTCGGGACCGAACACCAGCGCCACCCGGCCGGAGGCCGCGGCTGACAGAATTTCCGGCGCCCATTCCCGCGGCGTCCGGCAATGCTGACGATAAAGCCCCTCACGCGCCGTGGCGCCGATGACCAGCACGCAATCCGCCACCGCCTCCGCCAGATTGTCGACGCGCCGGCAACTATCCAGGATCGCCCGGGCGTTGCAGGCCATTTTCCGCGCTTCGGCGGGCTCTTCGATCTCAGACTGCACCAGGACCAGGTCCGACAGCCCCATGTTGGCCATAACCCGCGCCACGGAACCGATATTGCCGCTGTAAAGCGGCCTGCTTAATACGACTCTGATTGCTTGCAACATGCCGGTGATATCCCACGGCGCCGGGCGCCACGCGTATATAAAGTGTTTCTGCTTGTCGTGTCTCGTGATTATACAGTATAAAAACCATGAGGTGCGCAAAGCAAGCAGAAAACAGGCAAGCATTCGACTAGATCACAAGGGAGGGCATAATGACGATCGGTTCGCATTACCTGCTGGAGAACAACGACGATAACGGTTTGCGTGACGGCGAAGGCTCCGTGGCGCGCCTGGCAGACGGATCGCTGCTGATGGCCTACAGTCACTTCCTGGGACCCAGCGATGCCAGCCCCGCCGAACTGGTCATCCGCCGTTCCATCGATAACGGGCAATCCTGGACCGATCGCCAGACGCTGTTTCAGCCGCCGCCAGAGGCGCTGAACATCATGAGCGCCAGCCTGCTGCCGCTGCAGGACGGGCACCTGGCCTGCATTTACCTGCTGAAGTGGACGGCATCCACGCACCTGATACCTTATTTCTGCACCAGCAGCGACTCGGGTAAAACATGGTCCGCCCCCCTGCCGATCACTGACGAAGAAGGCTATTTTGTCGTTAATAACGACCGCCTGATCCAGATGGCAAGCGGACGCCTGGTTTTGCCCGCCGCCCATCATCGACGGACGGCAGCCACCACCCGCACCAACCCGGATTATTCAAATGCCTATTGCGGCTGCTTCCTCTCCGACGATGGCGGCGCCACCTGGCGCAAAAGCCGTGATTGGAAACGTTATCAAAAGGCCAACTGGCTCGAACCGGCGGAATGGGACCGCGCCCAGCCCGCGGTTGCGGAAAAGATCCAAAGCCAGCAAAATGTCCTCCAGGAACCGGGCGTTGTGGATGTGGGGCACGGTCGCCTGTTTGCCTGGGCCCGCAGTCAGACCCATATCTACCGCAGCTGGTCGGAAGACGGCGGCGATACCTGGCAGGAATTTACCGCCCTGCCCGATTTCCCCGTACCCTGCAGTCCGGCTTCCGTCAAGCCCCTGCCGGACGGCAGCGGCCTGTTAATGGTGTACAACGACCGCCAAGGCGTAGCGTTTGGCGCGCCGGAATGGAAATGGCGAACGCCCCTCGCCTGCGCCGTCTCACATGACGGCGGTCAAACATGGCGGAAAATACGTGATCTGGAGCCCGACTCCAGCCGTAATTATTGCTACACCAGTCTGTTGCTCGAGCCGGAACAATGCCTGGCTACTTATTATGTCAGCGCTGAAAAAGCCGATGCGCCCCAGGCCGGACGGCGTAACCTCGCCTCACTGCGCGTGCACCGGTTCCATGCGGTGGAGCTGTTTCAAAAATAAAACAGCATCTTGCCTGAACAACATGGAAG
>JAIVGW010000283.1 GCA_020201415.1 Lentisphaerota bacterium | reverse complement strand
GTGCCAATGCCTGCCCCCCGCCGGCTTGTAAATCATCAACGGTTTGCGCCTTGACATGCCGGGTGCGGGTGGCATCCCAATGCCGGGCGCTGCCGTAGACATCCCAGTGTGGGGCGTATGGCGGTTTGGACGAAGGTTGATCCAGCAGGCGGAAAGCCCAGACGGACTGATCCTGGTGCAACAATTCCAGGCGCGGATGCTCCAGCAGGTTGCGGAGCGTCTGGGTGACGGGGAATGGTGAGACTTTTTCCGGGAATTTGTCTTCGTGCAACATAATATAATCAATATTCATGGCAGACAGATGCTCGATCTGCTCGTCGGTCAACCAGCCCTGATTGACACTGACCAATTTTTCGAAAACATTAGTGTAATAATTCTCGCGAACGAAGGGCCGGTAGCCGTTGACCATGCGAATCCGGTAGATGGCCGCAAAATGCTGGTAAAACGAGGTGTAATGTGAATCGCCGGGCCAAAGCGGTATTGCCAGCGCCCGCGGTGCAAGCCCCTTAGCCGCGGCGTCATTTGCCACGGCAGCGTAGGCGCCCTGGCTGGATTCGAGCAGGGAAATGCCGGCGTGAACCTGCTTTGAATATTCGTACGCCGCCGCCAGGCAGAGCAAAACCGTCAGACCCAGCCCAATCTTGCGATACCGCAGGCGCCGCATCAATATGCCGCCGGCAATAGCCATGGCCACCGCCAGTAAACTGGGCATTAGAATGAATATCTTGGCAGTCTGCCGGACCATGCTGTAGGGCGGAATCAGGCGGCGGGCAATCGCCAGCAGTTCTCCGCCGCCCGGTCCGCGTACGCCCAGGGCCAGTAAGGCCGTCACCGCAATGACGCAGCAGATCAGCAGCCACATGGCCAGGTGCCCGGCATGTTTGCGCCAATGCCGCGGACTTTGGACCAGCCAGGCCAGCCCGCCCAGCATGATCAGCAGTGGGGCGGCCAAACCGATATAAACATGTTCCCCCAAACCTGGGACCCTGGGATCAAACAAGCCCCGCGCTGGCGGTGAATACAGCCGGACTTCGTCCAGTGTGCGTTGGCTCAGCAGGCGTGGTTCAGGTGCGGTGCCCGTGTGACGGATCGTCATCCATTGGAATATCGCCGGGGAGGCCAGGGCCAGTCCAACCCCCAACACCAGCGGCAGTAAGGCGATAACTATGCCGGCGTATTCCCTGAAAGATCTTTGCCGGAATCCGCCATCGGCGACGAAAGCCAGGATGGCCCAGGCCGGCAGGGCCAGCACACTGAAAAAGAAGACGTGCGTATCGCACCAACTGGCCAGGCAGACGGATATGCCGGCAAGGGCGCCGCCCGCCAGGCTGCGCCGACGCACGGCCAGATCCACTCCCAGCCAGATGGCCGGAACCCACAGCATGGCGAAACCGGCCGGACTGCCCCCGAAAAGGTTGATCCAACGAAAAGGCAGCAGCAGGCTGACGATGGCCGTCAAGGCCGCCAGCCACTCCTCTTCGACATAACGCCGTGTCAGCAGCCAGGTAAGCAGCAACGTGCCCCAAACCGCCAGAAAGGAGGTAAGATTCCAGCCCAGCGCCTGCCCTCCTAAAGCGGCGATGCCGGAATAAATTAGAGAAAATGGAATATAATACGATCCCGGCGAGTAGCGTTCGCGATCATCACCGGTGTTGAACTCGTAGAGATTGTGGAACGGCGTGGTGCGACCGGCCAGCATGTCGCCGGCCAGCCAGAAATGATACATCAACTGCAGATGATCGCCAGGCTCCATCAAATGAATTGAAGTATTCCGCGGACTGGCTCGATCGGGTATGCCGCTGGTCAGGAAAAGTGGCAAGGGCCAGGATAACCAGGCATAGAGCGCCAACGCGAACACCAACGATACGCCGGGAATGTGTTTTGTTTTCATGTTTTTTCCTTTCCGAAACATCGGCACGGATGTCCGGGCGCCCCGGGCGTGGTTCAGTGCTGTTGCAATTGACGGTCCAGCCACTGGTACAAGTCATTGACGGCTGATTGGAAGACCGGCCAGCTGTGGCGTTCGGCTGCCACCACCCCGGCGCTGTTGGCCAACCTTTGTCCGTAATCGTGATCCGCCAGCAGTTGTTGCATGCCTGCGGCCATGGCCTCGGGATCCGGCGCTACCAGGCAGGCGGTTTCCGGAGACATAACCTGGGTGTGGGTCGGCAGATTAGTGGCCAGCACCGGCCGGCCGGAGTCGAGGTAGGAATAAATTTTCATCGGGGTGTTGTTGCCCTTGATGCGCGGTGAAACCAGGGCATCCGCGGCTTGAAACAACAAACCCATCCGGTCGACCGGCTGCGGGCCGAGGAAGCGTGTCTGCCTGGTTATGCCGAGTGTTGCCGCCTGTTTTTTATAATGGGCGATGTGTTCAGGTGTGCCGCCGGCAATGGCCAGAGTGGCAGGCTGCCGAACGTCCTTGAGCAATTGCGCGAACCCGCCCAAAAGCAGGTCGATGCCCTGGTAGTGCTCCAGATTGCCTATGTAAAGAAAAGTAAATCCTTTAAAATCCAGTTCTTGCCGCAGATGCTCTTTACTTTCGGCTGTGTCCGATATTGCCTGCCTTTGCAGCAGTGAGATGTCGCGCAGCAGAAAAACACCGGCCGGCCGGCAGGCCCGGGCCCGGTCCGCCAGCGCGTCACAGACCGCGGCCACGGCCAGGGCGCCGCGGATGGCCGCCGTCTCGCAGCGATCCATCAGATGGGCCAGTAATTTCAGACGGGGGTGCTTTTCCGCCATCTGCGCCGGCATGCAGGAGTCCATATCGAAAATGTAGGGGATGCCGTGGATACGCTTGATCAGCATGGCCATGAATACGGATTCCTCCACCGCGTGAACCAGCTGGTAACCGCCGCGTGCCGCCAGGCGCAAGGCCGCCGGCAACATCCATAAATCACACAGCAGTTTGCGCAGGGAGAATCCGGGAGGGACATCGCGCACGCCGGGAACATGGGGGATGCGATGCAGTCGGACCCCGGGATAAACGACATCCCGGCCCAGGTGGTAGGTCAACACGTCCACCTGGTGGCTGCGGTCCGCCAGCGCCCGCAGCAGGAGATCCACGGCAATCGGCGTACCGCGCTCCCTGTAAAAGGGTTGTGGCGCAAGCAGAAGTATTTTCATGGCTCAGTTGCGTTCGTGGGATCCGAGTTTCTTCCGCCAGCGGCGATAGCCCACCAGGTGGTCGGTCAGAAACGTCGCCATGTATTGTAAAGGCACACCGGCGACGGTGGGACGGAAGAGTCGGTCGCATTTGCGGCAGATCGTCAGTGATTGCACATCGGTGCGGAAGCGCCGCCGCAAGTCGCGGTAGGGGGCATCGTTCCAGATTTCCGACAGGGATTTTTCGCGCGCATTGCCCATCTTTAAGGCGGCATGAAAATCCTGGGGGCAGGGAGTGACGGTGCCGTCCCAACAGACAACCATGGCATACCAGGGGAAGGTGCAGGCGTTGAGCGTGGGCATCTTGCGGCATTCCGGGGCATCCTCGCCGGCCCAGACGTATTCCTGCTTTTCGATGATTTCATCCACGCCGGCCTCCTGCAGGCGCCGCCGGGTGGCGGTGGTGGTCTCGTTTTCAATGTTCAGAGCAGGATCGTTGAATCTGATTTTTTCAATTATGAGGTAGGGCTTGGTCAAATGGCGCTCGCGCCGCCGCCGCGCGAGTTGTTCGATGCCCGTGACGGTCGTTTCAAAGTCGCCTCCCTGCCTTATCCGGGCATAGGTCTCGGCGGTAAAACCATCCACGGAAAAGGATATCATATCCGGCTGAGCGTCTAGCAACTGTTCAATGCGTTCCGGTGTGAGCAGGCCGCCGTTGCTGTGGAAGCGGGTGCGCAGTCCGGCCTTGCGGGCGTAGCGGATCATATCGCAGAGCGCGGGATTGGTCAGCGGTTCGCCGCGGTGGTGCAGGTAGATGTCACTGGCGAAGCCGGCGGCTTCATCGATGATTTTGCGGAACAGGTCGAAATCCATGATGCCCTTGGCCGCTGCGGGCATTTCGCGGTTGGGGCACATTATGCAGCGCAGGTTGCAGCAGCTGGAGGTCTCGATCCAAAGCCGGAAAGGCCGGCTGCGCAAGCGTTCCCGCCGCAGTCGATATTCCAGTAAAATGCGGCCCAGCCGCCAGATTTTCTCGGGCAACCGCATGGCGTTTCTCCTGTCGGGTGACTTGCCAGCAGGCTGACGGCAGTCCCGGGGCGCTGCCCCGGGACCGCGGGCAGCGTCAGTCAAGAGCTTCGCCCACCTGGAAGCGGGCAAAACGGCGGATCATCAGCTTGTCACCCAGAGCCAGAGCCTGCTGCTCCAGCAGCTTGCCGACTTTCTGGTCCTGATCGCGTACAAAGGGCTGTTCCAGCAGGCAGACCTGTTCGTAATATTTGCCTATCTTGCCGTCCACGATTTTTTCCACGATGTTGGCCGGCTTGCCTTCAACCTGCTTGGCAAAAATTTCACGTTCGGCGGCGATGGCCTCGGCCGGCACCGAGTCGCGATCGATGTAAGCCGGGCTGGAAGCGGCGATGTGCATGCACACATCACGCAACAATTCCGCTACCTTGGGGTCGGCGGCGGTTTCCGGTTTTTCGCAACCGGCTTCCAGCAACACTCCGATCGTGGCGCCATGATGGATATAAGAGGCAATCGCGCCTGCGCCCTCAACGACAAACCGCAGATTGCGCCGGCAAATGATGTTTTCGCCGATTTCCGCGACTTTGGCGACGATTTCAGGCTTGCATTCTTCAGCCATGTTGCCGTCGGTAGTCAGCGCCTTTTCCGCCAGCTCTTGCACGAAGGAGCGGAATCCGTCGTTCTTGGCGACAAAGTCGGTTTCACAGTTGATTTCCAGCAGGCTGCCGGCCTGGCCGTCAGAGCGGATAGCGGCGTC
>JAIVGW010000282.1 GCA_020201415.1 Lentisphaerota bacterium | reverse complement strand
CCGGGCGCCTGGGGTCCGCCCGCTGCGCGTGGCCGGCCCGTTTGTCCACAGTGTCACCGACACCACGGCTGACTTGGAATGGTGGACTTCCCGCCTGACAGCGGTGCAACTGGCCTGGTATCAGGACGGGCGCCTGTTGGACAGCCGCGAGCTTGATGCCAACGGGTTTGCCTCCTGGAGTCTGACCGGGTTGCAGCCTGATACGGAATATATCTTCCGGGTGAGTTTGGCTGAGCCTTTTATTCCGGTTGAGGCGGAAGGCGCCGCCGGCAATGACCTGGAAATCAAGTTGCGCACCGCCGCAAGCGCCGTGCCGCCGACAACTTATTACGTAGCTCCTGATGGCGATGACACGCAGGAGGGGAGCAGCCGGAAAACAGCTTTACGCAACATCGGCACTGCCGCCGCCCGTGCGCGCGCCGGAGACACCGTGTTGGTGGCCGGCGGGCATTACCGGGAGACGGTCAGGGTGCGTGGGACGGGAGCCAAAGGGCGCCCCGTGACCTTCAAGGCGCTGCCGGGCGAACAGGTGTTTCTGGACGGTGATGGCCGGGCTCTGGGGCAGGCCTTCATGGCTATCGGCAAGCAATACCTTAATTTCGATGGATTTTATTTTACCGGGTTTTCCGGGGCGGCGGGTGGCCACCTGCCGTGGCGCACTGCGCACAAGGGTGAATTCCTGCTTTACCATTCCGACCATGTGCGCATATCACGCTGCTTCAAGGATGGACGCGGTCCGGGTTATTCGCCCAACTTTGTGGCGGCCTGGCAATGCCGGGACTTGCTGGTGGAAAACTGCGTGATTTTGGGCGGATTCAGCGGTCCGAAAATCCTGGGTTCCGCGGATGTCACTTTCCGCAATTGCGTGTTTTACCGCAATATGATTGCCCAGATCATCGTCGAGAACTTTGCGGACCAGAAAATACATCTACTGAATAATATTTTCACCGACAGCCTGCCCAACAAGCCGCGCAGCGGTCTGCTGGTGCTGGGCCGGGTGGAGTCGCTGGTGGCTGACAACAACGCATTTTTCAATCGCGCGCCGGATGATGAGCGCCAGCCGGTATTTATCTATGGCACGGAGGCCTGGGACAGGGTGGTGGAGGCTTTCGGCATGGAAGGTCAGGGCTGTTCTGATTCCGTGGTCACGGAAAATCTGAAGCTGTCGGCGGCGGCCTTGGGCGAACAATTCGATAAGGGCCTGTTCTGGATAGGCAATCCGCTGTTCCAGGCGGGGCTGGGCCAGGAGTTCAAGGATCGGGCGGGACAGGTGCTGCAATATACCGGAGATGCCATGACCAGGCAGATCAAGGACTTTCCCGATTTGTTCGCCACGGAACCGGAATTGATCAAGCGCGGCATCGGTCTGCAACCGGCGGCCTTTGCCGACTTTCATTTTAACCGGCAGCCTTGATTCCGCTGACCGCCGCCACCAGGAGAAACTCAATGCCTTATCTTCGCGGATGGATGTGGGCGGGTTTGTGCGGGGCGCTGTTGCTCGGCGGCTGCCGGAGCACTTCGGAGGATTTGAGTTCGTTTTTGCAGCGCAGCCGGCGCATGCGCCTGCAGCCGGTGGCGTGGGAGCCGGTGACCGCGCTCACTTTCGACACCGGGGAGGCTCTGGCGGCCGGCCGGGTGGTTGATGGTGAATGGGAAGTGCGGGACGGGCGCTTATGGGCGGTGGCGGGTGATGGCCATCGCGCCGTGTTGTTGCTGGCTTCCGGATGGGATCCGGTGCGGATTGAATTCGATGCCGCCTGTTTTGGTGTCGGCCGCCGCCTGGGCGATATTACTATTCTGCTGAATACCACGGCGGACGGGGAGTTTTTCAAAAGGGGCTATGCCCTGACGACCGGGTCGTTCTGGAATCATTGCACGACCTTTTACCGTGATGGTATGCCGTTGGCGCGCACGGAATATTCACCGCTGCTGTCAGGACGGGTAAACCGGGTGGTGTTGGAGTTCAACCGGGGGCATATCCGTTACTGGCTGAATGATGAGATCATTCTGGAAGCCTGGGACGAGGCGCCGCAGGCGATGTTACAGGAACGCTGGATCGGCATTCGCACCTGGGACACCCTGATGTGGGTAGACAACCTGCGCGTTTCGCGCGGGCTGCCATAATCAGATTGATCCCGGCTGCAGCGCCCGCAGAGCTTCGAGCATGGTGCGCATGTCGGCCGGCAGCGGGGCCTCAAAGGTGAGGGGCGCGCCGGTGGTTGGATGGACCAGATCCAGGCGGGCGGCATGCAGCATCTGGCGCGCGGGCGGTAGTGGCAGTGCGCGTGAGCTGCGCCGGCCATAGGTGCTGTCTCCCAGCACCGGATGCCCGAGGTGGGCCAGATGCACGCGAATCTGATGGGTGCGTCCGGTATGAATCCGTACCCGCAGCAAGGCGGCCAGGCCGAAACACTCCTCGCGTTCAAAAGACGTTTGGGCCGGCCGGCCGCGCGCGGTCAGGGCCATCTGTTTGCGGTGGATCGGGTGGCGGCCGATGGGGGCGTCCACGGAACCTTTGGTTGGTGGAACACCCCAGACCAGCGCCAGGTATTCCTTCTTGACCAGGCGTTGTTTGAATTGTGCGCTCAAACTGTGCATGGCCGGTTCGTTTTTGGCGACCACCATGACGCCGCTGGTGTCGCGGTCCAGCCTATGGACAATGCCCGGCCGTACTTCGCCGCCGATGCCGGTCAGACCCGGGCAGTGGTGCAGCAGGGCATTTACCAGGGTGCCGGAGTCATGGCCGGCGGAAGGATGCACCACGGTGCCTGGCGACTTGTCGATGACAATGATGTCCTGATCCTGGTAGAGAATTGCCAGCGGCAGCGGTTCAGGTACGGCGGCAATCGGTTTGGGCGCGGGAATGGTGACGGTTACCCGCTGGCCGCGCTGCAGGCGGCGGTGTTCGCGCGCCGTCCGTCCGTCCACCAGGACCAGCCCGTCGCGGATCAATTTCTGCAGGCGGGCCCGTGAGCAGGCCGGCAGACGTTCCGTCAGCCATACGTCCAGGCGTTGCGCGCTGTCGGTCTCCGCGAGGAATGCATGTTGTTCATCCATGTTTGTTCTCATCGGGCCGGATGGGCCGCATGATGTGCCGTAACAGCAGGATTGTGCCGATGACCAGCAGAAACAGGCTGAAAATCTGGGCCACGGTCAGGTGCCAGACGGTCTGGCGCGGGTCGCCGCGCCAGAATTCCAACACGAAACGTCCCGTGGGATAGAGGATCAGGTAGAGGCTGAAAACCAAGCCGTTTTTTTTGCGTCTGAGGAAAACAAAACATAAGATCAGGTAAATCAAGAGGTTCCAGGCCGACTCGTACAATTGCACCGGGATGCGTTCGACACGTTCCAGACGATATGAGCCGAAGCCCGAGCCCGCCCGGCCATAGCAGCAGCCATTCAGAAAGCAACCGATGCGGCCGAAAAAATGACCCAGCGGCAGGGCGGTAATAATGAAGTCCGCTAACCACCAGGGATTTTCCTGATGACGCCGGGCATACCACAAGGCGGCCAGGGCCGCCCCGACAAATCCGCCGTAATAAATCAGACCGCCCTGATCGATACGGAGCACCGTCAATGGCGCCTGGGCAAAATCCGACAGATTGGCCAGCACGTAATTAATGCGGGCTCCGATAATGCCCGCCAGCATTAACCACAGGGCGATGTCCGAGCCGAGGTTTGCCGGGCGGTTTTCCCGGCGGGCCAGCCAGTTCCAATGCCCGATAGCAGCCACGAAGGCGATGGCCATCATGATGCCATACCAGTAAACGGGACGGTTGCCGATGTAAAAGCAGATCGGGTGCATAAAAACCCCTTAAATAATCAATTGATGTTTGGCATGTTATGGTATAATATGCTTATACGTATGTAAATTTTATTTCCAATCTCTCCAGCCGGTTTGATGGAGAAAGGATGCGGCGTGAGCAAAGACGGGGCCACAATTATAGACTCGGATCGCGTATCGCAACTTGTTTGCGCCGAGTGTCAGAAAGTGCTGGATGTTTCACACCTGCCTTCTTTTTCCGAGATCAATTGCCCGGAATGCAATACGCGGCAGATAGTTCCTGCCAAATTCGGCTCCTTCCTTTTGGTCGCCAAACTGGGCTCGGGCGGGATGGGCGTGATTTATCATGCGATGGACAAGGAACTGGGGCGCCACGTGGCTTTGAAGGTGATGAAGAAGTCGTTGGGCGAAAACCAGGAATTTGTTCAATCCTTCAAGCATGAAGCCCAGGCGGCTGCGGCGCTTAATCATCGCAACGTGGTGCAGATATACTCCTTCGGCCAGTTCCGCGGCCAGCCTTACATTGTCATGGAACTGGTATCCGGCGGGCGGCTTGATGAAATGATTGCCGGCGGCAAGCAGATGGAAGAGACGCGGGCGCTGGCCATTCACATTGAGGTGGCGGAAGGCCTGCGCGCGGCCAGCGGCCTGGGTTTGATACACAGTGACATTAAGCCGGCCAATATTTTGTTTGGCCAGGATGGCGAGGCCAAGGTGGTGGATTTCGGTCTGGCGAGTTTTGTAGGGCAGCAACAGCAAAGCGGCCAGATCTGGGGTACGCCCTATTATATTGCTCCGGAGAAAGCGCGCGGCAAGAAGGTGGATTTCCGTTCGGATATTTACAGCCTGGGCGCCACGCTGTTTCATGTATTGGCCGGCAAGCCGCCTTTCGATGGGCCGACGCCCACGGACGTGGTTTTGGCGCGGTTACACAATCCCGTGCCCAGCCTGCACGATGTGCGTCCGGGAATGCATCCCGAAACGGTGGCGCTGGTCACGCGCATGCTGGCAGTGGATCCTTCCATGCGTTATCCTGTACAAGACCCTGACATCAGTGATCAAGCCTGACACCGGGATAAATCCGGTCCGGCGTGATTTCCGCAAAATTGCCAAGGCCGCCGGGCTGGTGCTGGTGGCGGTGGTTGTGGTGGCGGCCGCCGCCGCAGGCTGGATTGCCCATCAGAAGCAGCAGGCGCGTCTGGCGGCGGAGCAGGTTGCACAGCAGCGTCGCGAAGCCGCTCTGGAACAGGGCGAGCGCGCATGGAACCGCATAAACATGCTGGTGGAACACATCAGCCGCGATGTGGATACGGTGACGCCGATGGAGCAGCAGGTTTTCGAATGGGCTGCGGATATTGGCGATAGGAGCAAGGCGCCGACGCAGGCCATCATGGAGATCGATCAGTATAATGAATATTTCAATGAGGCGGAAGATCTCTACGCGATGTCCTGGCTGATCCGGCAGCATCTGCATGAGGATGCCCCGCTGGAACTGGCGGAGGAGACCGCCGTCCGGCTCGAATCCACGGCTGACCGGCTGGCGGTGATTTACCAGGAAATAGACGGCATCTTTGAAGCTGTGCAGAAACTGGTCAAGGATACGGAGAACGCCTACAAGCGTGTGCTGACATCCCGCACGGATGCGCAGCGCCGCGCCGCGGAAGCGGCGGTCCGCCGCCGCGAGGAGGCGGAGGCCCGCCAACGCGCCGAGGAGGAGGCGCGCCTGGCGGAAGAGCGTCGGCCCCTGGTGTTGCAGCAGGAATATGATCTGGTGGACCGCAGTCGCGGCGCTAATGTGCCGCTGATGGCGCAGTGGCGTTTCAAGGATGCCATGGCCGCCATGCGCGAAGTGCAGACTCAATTGACGCAACCGGAAACGCAGGAATATTGCGCCAATGTGCTGGAGGCCTATGCGCGCATTGAGCAGTTGCGTCAGTTCCTAATCAAGACCATTGCCGCCACGCCTTATCCGGGTGGCTGGAGCAC